>NZ_JBSHAQ010000014.1:0-197305 GCF_053611585.1 Streptomyces sp. NPDC054794
GCACCGCGCCCCACCGCCGCGGACACGACGGCGGCCCGCGACACCGTACGGCCGGCCGCCGCCCGACGGCCGACGCGGACACTCGAACAGGTGGTGCAGGTGCAGATCGGGCGCCTGGAAGTGAGGGCAGGCCGACCGGACACCGGGACCGGGCAGCCGGCGCGGCGCCCCGAGCGGCCGGGGGCGGCCGTGAGCCTGGCGGACTACTTGTCCCGGGGGCGCGAGTGAGCCGCACCGGCAGTGACAGCGGCAGGACCGGCAACACGAGAGGAACCGAGGAACTGACGTCATGAGCAACGCACTCGCCATCGCCCATGTCAGCCAGGCCCTCGCCCTGCTGATCGAGTCCCACCTGCGGCCGGAGATCGACATGGGCGTCAAGGTGGAGCCGCGCAAGCCGCCGGCCGAGCCGCCGACGGACCCCACCATCTCCGTCTTCCTGTACCAGATCACGCCCAACACCTCGCAGCGCAACAACGACCTGCCGACGCGCGCGTCCGACGGCACGCTGGTGCGCCGGGCCAGTGCCGCGCTCGACCTGCAGTACGTGATCAGCGCGTACGGCGACGAGACCGAGCTGGTCGGGCAGCGGCTCATCGGCTCCGTGGTGCGCACCCTGCACGAGACGCCGATCCTGCCCCAGGACGTCATCGAACTCGCCGGTGAGCGCCCCTACTTGGCGGGGAGCAATCTCGCGGAGGCGGCGCAGCGGGTGCGGTTCACGCCGTTGGTGATGGACGTCGACGAGACGTCGAAGCTGTGGGGGATGCTCTACCAGACCCCGTACGCGCTGTCGGTGGTCTACCAGGCCTCCCTCGTCTTCATCGACGGCCACGAGACGCCCGTCCCGGCGAAGCGGGTGGAGCGGTCCGAGGTCCGGGTGCTGCCGTTCGGTGCGCCCGGCGCGCCGGTGCCTGCGGGGCCCGCGCCGCGTGCCGACGAGCCGTCGGGCGGGGCGGACGACGCGGACGGGCCGGAGGCCGGGACCGGCGACGCCGGGAGGACCGACGCCGGCGGGGGGCCGACTGCCGTGCGGCCCGATGCCGGGCCCGGTGCCGGGGAGTCCGCTGCCGGGAAGGCCGCGAAGGCGCCCGCGAAGGCCGTGGCCAGGACCGCGGCGAAGACGCCGACGCGTCCGCGCAAGGTGGCGGTACCGCCGGTCAAGGCCGCCACGAAGGCGGCGAAGACCGCCAAGACGGCGCGGACGACCAAGAGCGCGCCGCCCGCCGAGCCCACGGACCCGGGCTCCGGAACGGGCGCGGGCGGCGACGAGGGCACGGAGAACTGAGGCGACGTTGGGGTCGACGGGGGCAGGTGAGCACATGGGGACACACGAGTCGAGCACCGCGGACGCGGGCGACGGCAGCGCGGCGCTGACCGCTGAGATCCGCCGCGTCCTGGCATGCGTCGACACCCACGCGGAGCGCGCCACCACCGCGTCGGACGCGGCAGCCGGTGCGGGTGCGGGTGCCGGTGCCGGTGCCGGTGCCGAAGGGGACGTTCCGGACGCCGGTGCCGGCGCCAGTGCTCGTGCCCGGCGTCGTGCCGCTGCCGCGCGCGGGAACGCCGTCGTGCCCGCCGCCCCGGCCCCCGCCCTGCTCGACGCCCTCGTCGCCTGCTTCGGGCTCACCCCCTTCGAGCGGGACCTCGTACTGCTCACCGCCGCCTACGAGTTGGAGCCCACGGCCGGTACCCGGTGTGCCGCGGCCGCCGGAGATCCGGGGCGGGCGCACCCCACCTTCTCGCTCGCCCTGGCCGCGCTGGACGGACCGCACTGGAGCGCGCTCACGCCCGTGGCGCCGCTCAGGCGCTGGCGGATCGTCGAGCTGGAGGACGAGACACGGCTGACCACCTCCCGGCTCCGGCTGGACGAGCGCATCCTGCACTTCCTGCTGGGCTCGCCCCACCTGGACGCCCGGCTGCACGGCCAGGCGCGCCGCGCCCCGGCGCCGGACGCGCTGCCACCGTCGTACGACCTCGCCGCGAGCCGGCTCGCCGAGGGCTGGACGGAGGGCGGCCACCAGCCCGGCGCACCGCTGCTCGTCGAGGTGACCGGCGGTGACCTGCGCAGCCGCGCCGACCTCGCCGCCGCGGCCGCCGCCCGGTCGGGGCTCGGGCTGTACGCGATGAACGCCGAGGACATTCCGACCGATCCCGTCGAGCGCGACCGGCTGGCCCGGCTGTGGCAGCGGGAGGCGATCCTGCTGCCCGCCGCGCTCCTGGTGGAGGTGGGCGAGCTGGACCGTGATCAGCGGGCGGCGGTCGAGGCGTTCCTGACCGGTGCCGCCGTACCGGTCGTCGTGTCGAGCGAGGACCCGCTGCGCACCGAGCGCCCGCGCGGCGTCCGGGTGGCCGTGCCCCGGCTCGACGACGAGGAGCAACTCGCCCTGTGGGCGGGTGCTTTCGAGGAGGTCGCCGACCTGGAGGAGGGTGAACTCCGGTCACTGGTCGCGCAGTTCCAGTTGCCGCCGCACGTCGTGGGGTCCGTGGCGGCCACCGTGGGCCGCCGGCTGCCGTACGAGGACGAACTCGACGCCGCGGGGCTCGCCTGGCGGACCGGTCTCGACGAGGCCCGGATCGGCATGGACGAGCTGGGCCGCCGGATCGAGCCGCAGGCCGGCTGGGGCGACCTGGTGCTGCACGAGCGGCAGACGGCCGTACTGCGGGAGATCGTCGCGCACGTGCGGCAACGTGCCACCGTCCACCAGGAATGGGGCTTCGCCGCGACCCTGCGCCGCGGCCTCGGCGTCACCGCCCTGTTCGCGGGCGGCTCCGGCACCGGCAAGACACTGGCCGCCGAGGTCATGGCCAAGGAACTGGGCCTCGACCTGTTCGTGGTCGACCTCTCCCAGGTCGTCAGCAAGTACATCGGCGAGACCGAGAAGAACCTCCGCCGGGTCTTCGACGCCGCCGAACGCGGCGGCGCGCTGCTCCTGTTCGACGAGGCGGACGCCCTCTTCGGCAAGCGCAGCGAGGTCAAGGACAGCCACGACCGGTACGCCAACCTCGAAGTCAGCTATCTGCTCATGCGGATGGAGGCCTACCGGGGCCTGGCCATCCTCACCACCAACATGAAGCAGGCCCTGGACACCGCCTTCCTGCGGCGCATCCGCTTCGTCGTCGACTTCCCCTTCCCGGCCGAGCACGAACGCGCCGAGATCTGGCGACGCGTGCTGCCGCCGCAGGCCCCCGTCAAGGACATCGACTGCGATCTGCTCGCCCGGCTCGCCGTGGCGGGCGGCTCGATCCGCAACATCGCCCTGTCCGGGGCGTTCCTGGCCGCCGAGGAGGGTGACCGGCTGCAGATGCGGCACATGCTCGCGGCCGCCCGCACCGAGTACCTCAAGCTGGAGCGCTCGTTGACGCCCTCGGAGGTCCGCGGATGGGTGTGAGCAGGCGGCCGGCCGCCGTCCGCGTGGAGATCGGCGAAATCGTCCTGGACGGCTTCCGGGTGGACCCGGTCCGGGTCTCGGCGGCGTTCGAGAGCGAGTTGTCCCGGCTGGTCCGGGAGCGGGGCGTCCCCCTGGCGGCGAACGGCACCGTGACGGTCGACGCGCTGGCCGGGCTTCCCCCGCTGCCCGCCGGGCTGTCCGCGAGACGGCTCGGCCAGGAGCTGGCCCGCGCGGTGCACCGGGGACTCAGCGGCCACGGGGAGGTGACCCCGTGACCTCACAGGCGCAGCAGGCCAGTTCGGAGCAGGCCGCCGAACAGCGCCGGCGCAAGCGCAAGGAGCGGGCCGCCAAGTCCCGTGCCCCGGAACCGAAGAGCATCGTCAGCGGCGCCGGTCAGCCGCTCGACCCCGGCGTGCGCCGTGAGTTGGAGGAGCAGCTCGGGCACGACCTCGGCCGCGTACGGCTGCACACCGGCCGCGACGCCGCACAGCTGACGGAGCTGCTCGGGGCGGACGCGGTCGCCGTCGGCCAGGACATCCTCTTCCGCGAGGGCGCCTTCAAGCCCGGCACCGACGAAGGCCGCCGCCTGCTCGCCCACGAACTGCTGCACACCGTCCAGAACCCGCACGGCCTCGGCGCCCTGCGCGCCGGACGCGAGCCGGGCGCGGTCAGCCTGCCGCAGCAGACGATCGAGCGGGAGGCCGAGACGGCCGCGCGTGACCTCGTACGACCGGAGCGCGAACCGTCCGCCCCGGAGGTGGAGGAGGGACAGGCCACCCCGGGCTGGCTGCGGTACGCGACCGTCGACGCGGACCGGATGCGGACCGAGGCCGTCGATCCGGCGAGCCTCGTGGACCGGCTCGCGGGCGGAGTGCTGCGCTCGCTGCGCGGCGACCCCGCCGACCTCTCCGGCCGCGTGCGGATGCAACTCGCCCGCATGTCACCGCAGTTGCAGGACTCCGTACTCGACCGGCTCGAAGACCGCCTGCTCACCCCCGAGTTCGACCGGCTGCTGGAACTCGCGGAGCAGGCCACCGAGCGCGCCCCGGAGTTGCAGCCCACCCGGACACCGCAGGCCGAGCCCGACCTGTTCGAACTCCTGGGCGTCGAACGCGTCCACTGGCAGCTGAAGCAGGACGGCGACCGGGACACGCAGGACAAGAAGGCCGCCGACGCCCGCGAGGAGCGGCGCGACGCACGGGACCGCGACGAGAAGTACGGCAGCGACCGCAGCCGGGCCCGCTCGGACGCCGCCACGGAGGACCAGGACGCCGCGCGGCGCACCGAGCAGGAGGACGCGCGCGAACAGTCCCGCCGGCAGGCCCGGGAGGAACAGCAGCAGGAGGACGACCGGCAGTCCGCCGACCGGGCCCACGTCGACGAGGCCTCCGACCAGCGTGCCCAGGGTCAGCGGGACGGCACCGAACAGGCCAAGGAGGAACGCAAGGCTCAGCGGGACCGGGAGGAGCAGGACCCGGAACAGGCGAACGCACCCGGCTCGGACAAGCGGCGGCGCCAGGACCAGGCGACCCAGCCCCCAGCCGGCGCCAAGCGGGAGCAACTCGACCCGAAGGCCAAGGGCCAGCCCGGGCCCGTACGTCCCGAGAAGGTCGACGAGCGCGCCGAACAGCCGGACAGCGCGCTGTCCGAACACGGCCTCAACGAGAAGGACGAGGACGAGGAGCGGCCCCGCGAGGAGGAGCGTCCGCTGGGCCTGGAGGCCGGCGCGGACGGCGAGGTCGACGGGCACGAGGAGGAGGGCACACCCGGGGGCGGCGCCCAGGCGGCCGTGATCAAGCCCGAGGACCATCTGCCCGAGACGGACCTCGACCTGTCCGCCGTACCGACCGCGCAGGGGCTCGCTCCCGGTGCGGCCGAGCCCACCGTCCTCACGTTTCCCACCCCGCCCCCGACCCGGGCCGAACGCATCGAACAGGAACGGGAGAAGCAGGAGCAGGCTCAGGACGAGGACGTCGCGAGCCCCGACGCGAAGGCGCCCGGACAGGACGAGGGACCCGTCGAGGGCGAGGCACCCCAGCCCGAGGGCGGGCCCGTGGCCCGGGCCGGGGAGCGCGACGAGCAGGACCTGCAACCGGACAAGCCCACCGATCAGGAGGTCGGACCGGACCCGGGAACCGCCGACAAGGAGAGCCAGGAGCCGGAACCCGAACCGGCCTCGGCGCAGGGGGACGAGCAGGACTCCGCCGACACCCGCCAGGAGCAGCAGGACCGTATCCGGCAGGAAGAGCGCTCGCCGGAGCGCCCCGGGGTGCGCTCGGAAGCCGCGCTTCCCGCGTCGACCACCGCCGATGCCGTACGTCCCGCGGGCGCGTCGGCCCCGAGCACGGCCGTCGAGGACCGCAACCCCTCGCCCGCCGTGCGCCGGGACGCCGAGCCGCCCAGGCCGCAGCGGGAGGCACCGGCCGCCAAGAGTGCCGTACCCAAGGAGAGCGGGCCGGGCGCCGCACCGCGCGGCGGCCGGGTCGGGGAGAGCGAGCGGGTCGGTCCGACGACCGGTGCCGGACCCGGCGCGGCACCGTCGGCAGCGCAGGCGGCGGTCAGCCCGGCCGCCGAACAGACCGACAACCCCGGCAGGCTGGGCGCGCCCGAAGGAGCGCAGCCCCAGCCGGAGGCCTCCCTGGAGAAGGACGGCGGCGGCTGCGCGCCGCCGGAACCCGCGCCCGAGAAGGACGACGGCGCGCAGGGGAGTTGTGGCGGTGGCGGTGGCGCGGCCGCCGAGGAGAAGGAGAAGCAGGAGGAGCCGCCGGACGTCTCCGGTCAGGACCCCAAGGCCGCCGTCCAGACGGTCAGCAGGCTCGCGCCCGACCAGGCCGCCGCCGCCATGCCCGGCGTCGGCCGTGCCGTGGACAAGAAGGTGGGCCAGGAGCAGCAGCGGCTCGCCGCCGCCCCGCCGACCCGGGAACGTCCGTCCGGGGCGCCCCAGACGCGTTCGGCGCCGCCCGAGGCCGCCCCGCCCGCGGACCAGGTCACCGGCAGCGTCGAGAAGCTCGGCCCCGAGGAGCAGGGCGACAAGCAGCAGGCCAAGGGCAGCGACAAGGCGCAGGGACAGAACCCCACCGACAACGTCGCCCCGCCGCCCCCGCCGGTCGCGGCCGAACTCAACGCCGACGAGGCCAAGAGCGTCGAGGCCGCGGCCGACTCCGTACCGACCGTCGACCCGGCGCTGCGGAACAAGACGGTCGGACCCGCGCCCAAGATCCGCCTGGAGGGCGCCAGCGACCCCAAGCGCACCGACGACCAGGCCAAGGCTCTCAAGGACAAGCAGAACGACATCCACCGCACCGGCCGCGAGGACGCGGCCAAGCCGATGGGCGAGGACCAGGTCTTCCCCGACGCGCCCCGGGAGCGGCTGGTCGGCAAGGCGGCCGTCGGCAGGGGCGGCAAGGGTGCGCAACTGCAGGCCGGTACGGCGCCCAAGGCCGGCGTGGGCGCGGTGGCCAAGCAGGAGAAGGGCACCGAGATCGACGCCGCGGCGGGCCGGGCCCAGGGGGACCTGACCGCCAAGGAGAAGGAACAGCAGCAGGGGGAGCAGCAGGCCAAGCGGGACAAGCAGGCCGAGATCGACCGTGAGGTCGACCGCAACACCCAGCAGCAGACCGGGGAACGCGGCCGGGTGGCCGACGAGGTCCAGCAGCAGCGCGAGCAGTGGCGGACCGAGCAGGACAGCAGGATCGAGGACGCGGACACCAAGTCCGAGAAGGAACACACCACCAAGAACAAGGAGATCGTCAAGGCCCGCGACGACAAGGACAAGGAGATCGAGGGCCGCAAGGACCAGGACAACCAGAAGATCGACGCCGAGCGGGAGAAGTCGGAGAAGGAGGCCCGGAAGAAGAAGGAGGAGAAGAAGCCCTCCGGCGGGTTCTTCGGCTGGATCGCCGACAAGGTCAAGAGCTTCTTCAACGCCCTCCTCGAAGCGGTCACCGCGATCTTCGACGCCGCCCGCAAGGCCGTCAACGGCATCATCGACACCTTCAAGGACTGGGCCAACAAGGCGATCGACTTCGTCCGCGACCTGGCGGTCAACGCGATCAACGCGCTCGCCGACGCGCTGATCGCGATCGGGGACGTGCTGCTCGCCGCGTTCCCGGAGCTACGGGACAAGTTCCGCAACGCCATCGAAGGGATGCGCGACCGGGCCATCGCCACGGTCAACCGGCTGGCGGACGACCTCAAGAAGGGGGTCAACGCCCTTCTCGACGCCCTGGCGGCCGGCCTCAACAAACTCCTCGACGTCCTCGAAGCCGGCCTCAAGTCCGTCATCCAGGCCTTCCAGTCCATGATCCTCAGCGCGATCAAGTTCGCGCAGGCGGCGATCGAGGCGCTCGGCAAGTTCGCCGCGCTCGTCGCCGACATCGCGCCGGACCCGGGTGGCTGGCTGTCCAAGGCGGGCAGCTCGGCGAAGACGGGCATCACCGACCACCTCTGGGGCGCCATCAAGGTCGCCGTGAAGCAGTGGTTCGACACCAAGGTCGAGGGCATCCTGGGCCTCGGCAAGGCCATCATCGACGTCCTCGTCAAGGGCTGCGTGTCCATCAAGCAGATGGGCAAGATGGCCTGGGACGCGATCATCGCCTCCCTGCCGATGATGATCGCCACGCTGGTCATCGAGAAGGTCGTCTCGATGCTGGTCCCGGCGGCCGGCGCGATCCTCACCATCGTCCAGGGCCTGATGGCGGCCTGGCAGAGCCTCAGCTCCATCCTCTCCGCGTTCTCGAAGTTCTGGGCCTACCTGAAGGCGGTCAAGGCGGGCCCCGCGGCCTGCCTGTTCGCCGAGGCGGTCGCGGCGGGCGTCGTCGCGCTCCTCGACCTCATCACCAACATGCTCCTGGCCCGCCTCTCCTCCGCAGCCAAGGGCGTCGGCAAGCGCCTCAAGGGCGTGGCCCAGAAGATCACCGAGGGCCTGAAGAAGACGGGCCGCGGCGCGCGCAAGGCAGCCGGCGAGGCCGTCAACAAGGCCCGCGGCGCCTTGCGCAACGCCCACGACAGCCTGGGCGAACCGGCACGCCCCGACCACCCGAAGGGGCGGCCGACCCCCGACCCCAAGTCGCCGCCGAAGGCGAAGGACCACGCGACGCCGAAGTCACCGGCGAAGCCGGACCCGGAGGCGGCGCGGCCGAAGGACGCGCCGTCCACTCCGGCGAAGGACCGAACGTCCGAGGAATCCGCGAGGAAGCCGAAGGAGTCGAAGTCGGCACCCCCGGCCAAGAAGAACAAGGAGATCGAGGCGCCCAAGCCGGCCAAACCGCGAAAGCCCAAGTCCGCGGCGGGCAGGGCCCTCAGCAAGGCCAAGGGGGCCGTCAAGTCCGCCCTGACGAAGGTCCGCAACGCGGCGCGGACCCTTGGCAGGAAGCTGACGAACGCCAAACCGGGCAAGGCTCTCAAGAACGGCGCGTCCAAGCTGCGCGATCTGTTCAAGAAGAAGCGCGACCGGTTGAGGGACGAGAAACGGCGGCGTCAGGAGCACAAGAGGCGGCACGACGAACGCAGGCGGAAGGAAAGGTCGAAGGAGTCCAAGGACACTCGGCTCCGTCAGATCGTCGCCCGCATCAGGCGGATCATCACGCCCCCGCTGAAGCGGGGAATCCAAGGCCCGGTGTATTACGCCATGCTCCAGGGCCTGAAGACCTGGTACCGCCTGACCGGTCTGAGCTCGGCAGGCCGACCCCATTTCCGCATCACCGCCGCCCTGAATCCCAGCGCACCGGTAGTCCCGGGCGAGTGGGAGGAGGAGACCGCCTATTTCGACACCTTCGACGTGGAGGACCGGCACCGGAAGTCCAACAAGAAGGACAAGGAGAAGAAGGAGGACGACCCGAACGTCGCGGCATTCCGCAGGGAGGTCCGGGCGCGACTGCACGGCCTGGACGAGAACGCCTCCATCGGGGACGTCATGAGCCTCTGCGGTGAAGTCGCGGACCACATGAGGGGCATCAACCGAGGGCAGTTGCAGTGGGAGCAGATGCCGTCCTACTGGCTGCTCTCGTTGCATCACCCGGGCGCCGCCATCAAGCCCGTGGGCATGTTCCGTGAGTCCAACCTCTACGAGGCAGTCGAGATGGGCAAGGCGCAGCCCATCTACAAGGACGTGAACGGCGCTCAGTTCGTCCGCGACAAGAAGAACCAGTTCGTCCCCCGATACGTCACACGGAACATCGCGGCCGAAGACCGAGTGACTCACCGGAACAATCAGGGCATGATTCCGCGCGGCTACCGGGACGACAGGGGCAACATGCTGCCGCCGCAGAAGCGGGCATCCAACGAGGCCTGGGAGCACGTGACGGGTACGGAAGCGTCACAGTTCATCTCCACGACGAAGCTGGAGAGCCAGGGCATCAAGGACCCGAAGGGCGAAGCGTGGAGCACCGCCAAGGGGCAGAAGTTCCATGGAATGGCCCGGATCGACCTCTCCTATATCAACCCGCAGAACATCTTCGATCTCACCACCGCGGTCGGCCAACGCGAATGGAAGTTGGATTCCCCGGGCACCGCGGTCCTGCAGCAGGCCCTGCGGGACGTCATACGAACTCAGGAAGTCCTGATCAGGGGAATCATCCCGCAGGGCGCCATCAAGATGCTTACGAAGCCCTGACACCGGCTTCGTGGAGACAGCACCCAAGGAAAGGAGGGCAGACGTGAGCCGTTTCGACACCTACCACTGGCACGGGGTGACCCTGGCCGACAGCACGCTCGACGCCGCTCGGGCCGAGCTGGAAGACCCGTCGGGTGAGGAGGCCGCTCTGCGAGGCTTCGTCACTCTCCTGCGCAGCGGGAATCTGGCCGCGACGGGAATCGCCCTCGACCACTACCACTATGCGATCACCAGGGAGAGGCACGGCTTCGGAAGCGTGCTCAAGGAATACCGCGAAGAGGTTCGCCGGTGCGCTCGAAAGATCCTTCGCCAGGGCCCCGCACCGGGATCTGCAACCGGTGCGGCGATGGCCGGAGCGGACTGGGCGAGCGCCCTTCTGATCATGATCAACCAAGCGGAGCAGGAGGACGCCGAGATCATCGCCGGCGCCCTCGACGCCCCGCCGAACTTCGACGCCGAATCCGCCGCGTTCAGGGCGGCGGGAAGGATCCTCCAGCAGTCCACCGGCACGAACGAAAGGCTGGTGGCTGTGCTGAGCCGAGCGGTGTTCGACGAAGCCAGAGACGCTGACGAACGCCTTGAGGCACTCCAGGCCCTGTCCCGGTCCCCGCATGCCGTCACCGACCTCTTGCGGGCCGCCGAACTGGACGATCTCGAACTGCAGGCGACCGCCGTGCGCGCACTCGCTCGCCTCGACCTGGCGGCCCACCGTCGCCTCGTCGAGGAAAAGGCGGCCTCCTGGCCCGAGGACGCGCCGTATCCGGCCTCCGACGTGCGCGACGTACTGGCCGAACTCGACGATCTGGAGGGGGACGCATGACCCGCTACGCAGACATCCCCAAACCCATCCGCTCCGGCATAGTCGTCGTCGACCCCGACCACGGCACCCCCCAGCGCATCATCGTGCTGCAGTTCAACCCGGACACCCTGGAGCGGAGCATCGCGCCGCAGTCCGCGGGGGACGGTGGGGACGGTGCCGGTGGTGGGGCGGGGAACGGGGATCGGAACGAGGCGCTGCGGTTGAAGGGGCCGGCGCAGGAGACCTGGAAGTTCACCGCCGAGATCGACGCCACCGATCAGCTGGAGATCGCCGCGCCCGACGGGATCCACCCGCAGCTCGCCACCCTCGAAATGCTCGTGCAGCCGACCACCGCGCAACTGCGGGCGGCGACGCGGCTCTCGCAGCAGGGGGCCATCGAGATCAGCCCGATCGAGATGCCGTTGACGCTGTTCACCTGGGGGAGCAAGCGGGTCATGCCCGTCCGGCTCACCGAACTGTCCGTCAACGAGTCCGCCTTCGACGTCGATCTCAATCCGATCCGGGCCTCGCTCGGCATCGGGATGAAGATCCTGACCGTGAGTGACCTGCCGGCCGGGCATCGCGGTGCCGACCTGTACATGGCGCACCTGGCACAGAAGGAGCGGCTCGCGGCCGCAGCGCGCGGCGGCAGCCTGGGCGCCCTCGGTCTGGGCGGCGTCGGACTCGTGACCGGAAGGGGATGAACGAACACGCCATGGCGGACACCGAGCCTTACGAGAGTGCGCTGGACTCCGTACCCGGAGCCCACCCCTACCCGCGCACCAGCCGCTACCACGACGCCGAGATCGGCGTGCACCGGTGCGCGGACGGGACCGAAGTGCGGTACACCAAGCGGCGGTTGCTGCCGCCGCTCACCGAGGACACCGAGGACACCGAGGCGCACGTCGTCGGCACCGGAGAGCGGCCCGACCTGCTCGCGCAGCGCTTCCTCGGCGATCCCGGACAGTGGTGGCGGATCGCCGACGCCAACCCCATCCTCGATCCACGGGAGTTGACGGACGAGGCCGGGCGTGTCATCGGCATTCCGCTCGCCGGCGGGTTCCCGCGCGGAGAGCGGCGTGTCTGAACAGCCCGTGGGGCAGGGCCCCGTCCACATCCAGCTCCTCATGGGTCCCACCCTGGCCCGCCCGGTCCCGGCCGAGGTCGTCGAGGCGCTGCTGTCCGCCCAGATCACCGCGACCGCGGGGGAGCGCAGCGGCTTCCAGTTCGCCTTCGACCTCACCAAGACCGGGCTGATCAACCAGCGGCTGCTGCCGGAGGGGTTCTTCGATCCGAAGACGCGCGTCATCCTCACCGTCAGCGTCCGTGGCACCCCCGAGGTGCTGTTCGACGGCCTGATCGTGCGGCAGGAGGTCGGTGCCAGCAACATACCGGGCCACTCCACCCTCACCCTCACGGGCGAGGACCTGACCCTGCTGATGGACCTGGAGGAGCGCACCGCCCGCTACCCCAACCTGCCGCCGTCCGAGCGCGTCCTCGCCATCCTGCGCCGCTACTCGGACTACGGCATCCGGCCGGACGTCTACACGGAGCAGGTGTCCCAACCCCCGCACCAGGACCTCCGCGTGCACTACCAGACCGGCACCGACCTGCAGTACGTCACCGAACTGGCGCGGGCCAACGGCTACACCTTCTATCTGGAGCCCGGCCCCAACCCCGGCCAGTCCGCAGCCCGTTGGGGCCCGGAGGTCCGGCTGGGCCTCAGGCAGCACGCGCTCAACGTCAACATGGACGCGGACTCCACCGTCGACCAGCTGACCTTCGCCTACGACGGTACGGCCAGAGAGGAACCGCAGGCCCGGTGGCAGGACCCGGGGACCCGCCAGTCGACCCTGCTGCCCCAGCCGCCGATCAGCCCCCTGCGCCCGCCCCTCGGCCGGCGGCCCACCCCGGCCCTCAAGCGCAAGACGCTCCCCGGCACCGCCAAGCAGCAGCGGGAGCAGGCCGAGGCCGAACTCCTGGCCCGCGCTGCCGTCTCCGCCGACGTCGTGTCCGGCTCCGGCTCGCTCGACGTCAACCGGCACGGCTACATCCTGCAGCCCCGCCGACTGGTCGGCGTACGCGGCGCGGGGCGGGCCTACGACGGCGACTACTACGTCAAGTCCGTCACCCACAACCTGCGCCCGGGCTCGTTCCAGCAGAACTTCACCCTCTCCCGAGAGGGCCTGGAAGCGCGCAGCGACTACGTCCGTCCGTAAGACCTCGACCCACCGACCAGGAGCACTCCCACCATGGCGGCACCCAGCAATCGCTACCTCGGCAAGTTCCGCGGCCGGGTCGTCAGCAACGACGACCCGCTGCGGATCGGCCGTATCACCGTCGAGGTCCCGGACGTCCTCGGCGACGAGCCGTCCACCTGGGCGCTGCCCTGCCTGCCGTTCACCGGGCCCCAGGCGGGTCAGTTCGTGGTGCCGCCGCCCGGCGCGGGCGTGTGGGTGGAGTTCGAGCAGGGGGATCCCAGCTTCCCGGTGTGGACCGGGTGTTGGTACGGCGCCGCCGACGAACTGCCGCCCGACGCGCGCCGCGAACTCCAGGCGAACGCGGCGAGCAAGCCGGTCGTCGTGCAGACCCCGGGGGCCCACAAGATCGTGCTCAACGACACCGCCGGTGCCGAACAGGGGATCCTCCTGCAGGCCCAGGGCGGCGCCTACATCCGCATCACCAAGGAAGCCGTGGTCATCGCCACCGGTGCCGGCGCCGAGATCGTGCTGCGCGGTCGCGAAGTGACCATCAACGAGGGCCAGTTGACCGTCCTCTCCAAGCGATAACAAACGGGGGAAGAACTTGTCCGGAAGTCTGTTGGACGCGAGCGCCCTCATCGGCTGCCCGCACGGCGGCCGTGTCGCGCCGGCCATCACGCCCTCCGGCGGCCTGCGGATCGCGGGCGCCGCCGTCGCCACGGCCGACCACGCCCATGTCGTCACCGGCTGCCCGCACACCGTCGCCGGCGTGCCCTCGCCGTGCGTCTCGGTGCGCTGGACCGCCGCGCACACCGGCGTGACGGTCGACGGCGCGGCCGTGCTGCTCGACACCTCGGCCGCCCAGTGCGTCAGCGCGGCCCTCGTCCCGCAGGGGCCACCCGTCGTCCAGGCCGCGCAGCGAAAGGTCACCGTCCGATGAGGCCGACGCGTCACCGCACCCGCACCGACATCGCGTTCCCCTTCCACCCCGACCGCCGGGGCCGCACCGCGCACGCCCACCCCGCCGAGCACGTCCACGACCTGATCGAGCAACTGCTGTTCACCAGCCCGGGCGAGCGCGTGATGCGCCCCGACTTCGGCTGCGGACTGCTCGACCTGGTCTTCGCCCCGAGCAGCCCGGAACTGGTCAGCACCCTCGAACTCTCCGTCCAGGCCTCGCTCCAGCGCTGGCTCGGCGACCTCGTCGAGGTCGTGGCCCTCGACATCGAGAGCGGCGACGACGTCGTACGCGTGCATCTGTCGTACGTCGTGCGCGCCACCGGCACCGTCCGCGAGGACGTCTTCGAGGGGAGGGCGGCATGACCGTGGGAACCACCCGCCGGGCCAAGGTGCGGGCCGCGCAGCTGGGCGGTGTCGACGCCGTCGAGGTGAGCGACGACGGGCTGCTGCTCACCGTCACCTTCCTCGGCAAGGCCCCGCACGGCCTGGGCCCCGAGAACGTCCGCATCGACGGCGGTCGGCGCATCACCGGCATCACCGCGGTCGACGTCAGCGTCGAACGCGAGGAGGACCCGGAGCTCGACGACCGGCTCTACGTCACCCTCGACCGGGCCGGCGACACCTCCCGCTACCGACTCTCGCTCGTCGAGACCGACCCGTACGGGCGGCCCGGCACCGAGCCGTTCCGCGGCTTCGACCAGCGCTACCACAGCGCGTCGTTCGCCTTCCGGCCCGACTGCCCCACGCCCTTCGACTGCGCGGACGGCGACGGGGAGACCCCGCTCTTCCCGGCCGCCCCGGTCATCGACTACACCGCCCGCGACTACGACACCATCCGCAAACTGCTCCTGGACCGGCTGGCGCTCACCACCCCCGACTGGGTCGAGCGCAACCCCGCCGACCTCGGCGTCACCCTGGTCGAACTCCTCGCCCACACCGGTGACCAGATCAGCTACCAGCAGGACGCGGTCGCCACCGAGGCCTACCTGGACACCACCCGCCGCCGGGTCTCCGTCCGGCGGCACGTCCGGCTCATCGACTACACGATGCACGACGGCTGCAACGCCCGCGCGTACGTGACCGTCGAGACGGCCGGCGACCACACCCTGGCCCCGGGCACGTACCGCTTCGCCTCCGTCGACGTGCGCGTCCTCGACCCGCACGACCGGCCCGAGCCCGGCACCGTCATCGACGAGAACGACCTCGGCGACCTCGACGAGCGCGGCGCGGTGGAGGTCTTCGAACCGGTCGTCGCCGCCGAGCCGTTGCGGCTGCGGGTCGCGCACAACGCGATCCGGCTGTGGACCTGGGGCGGCGAGGTCTGCGCCCTGCCCCAGGGGGCCACGGCGGCCACCCTGCGCGACGAGTGGGTGGACCCGGAGACCTGCCGGGAACGCCGACTGGACCTGTCGCCGGGCGACGTCCTGGTCCTGGAGGAGGTGAAGGGCCCGCGCACCGGCACCCCTGGCGACGCCGACCCCGCCCACCGGCAGGCCGTACGCCTGACCTCCGTCACCCCCGGCCTGGACCGGATCGAGGACCAGCCCGTCCTGGAGGTCACCTGGGCCGCCGAGGACGCCCTGCGCCTCCCGTTCTGCCTGACCGCGCGCGGCGGACGCGACTGCCTGCCCGTCGATGACGTCACCCTCGCCCGCGGCAACGCCGTCCTCGTCGACCACGGCCGCTCCGGGCCGCACGAGACGGTCACCGTGCCGCCGGTGCCGGCGGTCGTGGCCCCCTGCGATCGGCCGGACTTCGGCTGCCACGACCGTACGGAGGGCAACGCGCCCGCCCGGCTCATCACGTCCCTCACGGACGGGACGGAGCGCGGCGAGGCCCTGACCCCCGACGACGTCCGCGAGCTGTTCGACGTCGTGGGGGAGCGGGCCACCGTACGCGCCGGAATCGGCCTGGAACGGGCCGGACAGCGGCACGAGCGGGTGGTGCCCGGTACGGCCTATGCGCAGGCCGCCGCCCTGCGGACCCTGCTCGCGCAGTCCGTGTACCCGGGCATCGCCCCCCGGTTCCGCCCGGTCCTCGGCCGCGCCCCGGTGACCCAGGCCGTGCCGTTCCCCGACCCCGCCACCGTCGCCGCCGGGCAGGCCGAGCGGATCGCCGCCGTCCCGGGCCGGGTCCGGCAGCGGCTCGTCGAGCTGTGGCGCAGCGCCCGTGACCGCGACGGACTCGGCGAGGAGGAGATCACCGAACTCGCCCTGATCTACGGCCTGAAGGTGCTGGAACGGCTGGAGCTGCGCAGCCACCCGGTCCGCGCCCTGCGTGAACTCCTCCACCGCACGGATGAGTTGCTCGACGCCAAGCTGCGCCGTGTCGACATCCTCGCCGCGCGAGCCCGTGCCGGAACCGTTCTCGACGGCCACATCGCCTGGGAGATCGCGAACAGTTGGGGACCCGTGTACGCCGCCGGACTCCACCCCGACGAGCCGGTCCTGCGCGGCTCGGCGACCGGCGCCCTCGTCCAGGACCCGCGCGGGGCGCTGCCCGCCGTACGCCTGCACGACGCGGACCTGGTCTGGGAGCCGCGCCGCGACCTGTTCCACAGCGGCACCCGCGACCGGCACTTCGTCGGTGAACTGGAGGACGACGGCCGTCTCGCCCTGCGCTTCGGCGACGGACGCCACGGCGCGAAGCCGACGCCGGGGGCCCGCATGTCCGTACGCCACCGGCTCGGCGGCGGCGCCACCGGCAACGTCGGCGCGGAGGCCATCAACCACCTGGTCGTCGAGCCGGGCTGCGAGACACCGGTCGCCACGGTCCGCAATCCGCTGCCCGCCACGGGCGGCACCGAACCCGAACCCATCGAGCAGGTGCGCCAGTTGGCGCCGCTCGACCTGCGCCGCACCCGACTGCGCGCGGTCACCGCCGAGGACTACGCGGCCCTCGCCTCCGCGCTGCCCGGAGTCCAGCGGGCCGCCGCCGAGCTGCGCTGGACCGGCAGCGTCCAGGAGGCGCACATCGCCGTCGACGCCCTCGGCGCCGGCGCTCCCACCGAGGAACTGCTCGTCTCGGTGGCCCAGGCGCTGGAGGCCTACCGGCGCATCGGCCACGACCTGGTGGTCGGACCCGCCCGGCCGGTGCCGCTGGACATCGCGCTCGGCGTGTGTGCGGCGCCCGGACATCAGCTCGGGCAGATCCTGGCCGAGTTGTACCGCGTCCTCGGCAGCGGACGGCTGCCGGGCGGTCGGCTCGGCTTCTTCCACCCGGACGCGCTGACCTTCGGCGAACCGGTCCGGCTCAGCCGGCTGGTCGCCGCCGCGGCGGCCGTCCCCGGAGTGGAGAGCGTCCAGGTCACCCGGCTGCGCCGGCTGTACGAGGAGGACCGAGGAGAGAGGGAGGACGGAGTGCTGCGGCTCGGCCCGCTGGAGATCGCCACCTGCGACAACGACCCGGACCGGCCGGAGAACGGACGGCTGGAGATTACCCTGGGAGGTGCCCGATGACCCCGGCGTGCTCCTGCGGCGGCGCGTGCGGCGGCCACGACGAGCGCCTCGCGCCCGCCCCGCCGCACAACCCTCCTGGCCGCACCGCCCTCGACTACCGCGTCGGCGAGTACGGCTCCTTCCTCGCCGCGCTCCTCGACCGGCTCGCCTCGCCCGCCTACCCGGCCCTCGACGGGCTGACCGTGCGCACCCCCGACGACCCGGCGATCGGCCTGCTCGACGCCACCGCCGTCCTCGGGGACCTGCTCACCTTCCACTCCGAGCGCATCGCCGACGAGGCCTATCTGCGCACCGCCGTCGAGCACCGCTCGCTGGTGCTGCTCGGCCGGCTCGTCGGACACCGGCCGCGGCCCGGCGTCGCCGCGACCACCCATCTCGCGTACACCCTCGAACGCGACCCGCGCGCCGAGGCCCTGCCCGTCCTCGTCCCGCGCGGGGCGCGCAGCCACAGCGTGCCCGCCTCCGCCGACGAGCAGTCGCTGACCTTCGAGACCGCCCGGGACCTCACCGCCCGCTGGGACTGGAACGAGCTGAAGGTACGGCGCCGCCGCCCGTCCCTCATCACGCCCGAGGACCTCGACCGCCGCTCCGCCCTGTTCGTCGAGGGCACGGCGAACTCCCTGCGGACCGGCGACCAGTTGCTCTTCGTCTTCGGCGAACAGGCGGGAGGGGAGCGGAGGTTGCTGCCCGTCGCGGGCGTCCGGATCGACCGGGACGACGACATCACCGCGATCTCCCTGCCCAAGTCGGCCCCGCCCACGCTCAAGGAGCTGGTCGACGAGGCGCGGCGGTGGACCGCGGAGCCGGCGGCCCCGGGCGAGCCGGGCGAGGAGCCCCCGACCCCCGAGGTGCCCAACCCGCGCCCGGTCAGCCGGCTGATCGAGGACTTCGACGACCAGGTCCTGGCCCCGCTGCGGGCCGACCTGGACGGCATCCGGACCCCGGAGCGCCTCGCGGCCCGCCTCGCCGAACCGGTGGCCCGCCTCACCGAGGCGGAGGTCCTGGCCGAGCCGTACGACGACGTGGCGGCCTGGTTCGAGCAGCTGGAGGCGGTGCTGGCGGAACTGGCCGAGCGGGCCCTGGAGTTGGCACCGGCGCAGCCCGCCGAGATCGGACCGTCCGCCGGCTCCGCTCAGCAGGCCGAGGCAGCGCAGGTCGCCGGGACCGCACCGTCCGCCCAGGCCGCACGGTCCGCCCAGGCCGTCGCCCCGGCGAAGGCCCGGAGCGAAGCCCACGGCACCGGCCACCAGCCCCAGGAGACGGACCCCCACCGGGCCGCCCTCCAGGCCCTGAGCACCGTGCTCCCGGCCCTGCGCGGCTCCGCCCCCGCCGCGCGCACCGGCCACCGCGCCCAGCGCCCCGGCACCGACACCGCCCGCCTCCTCGGGGCGCTCGACCCGGGCCTGGGCGGCCTCTACCCGGCCTGGCGCACGGCCCCCGCCCCCGGCGCCCCGCGGCTCCTGCGCGACCTGCTCGCGATGCGGGTCACCGCGGCTCCCTTCGGTGCCACGGCCCCGCTGAAGCCGGTCCAGGACGAGCGCGGCCGGGTCATCCGCACCGCCGACTGGCCGCTGACCGGCGCGGTGCTGGCGAGCATGCGCGTGGTGTACGACCCGGCGGGCAAGGTCCCGGTCCGCGCCGAGTTCCAGTACGTCGAGGGCAGCAGCAGCGACCAGCGCGCCGAGAACCTCCCCGTCGCGCAGCAGATCACGTTCCCCCTGGGCCCGGGGCAGGTCGACCTGTCGACCAGCGCCGCCCAGGACCGCGAGCTGAGCCGGCTCAACCGCCGCCCGGCCGCGGCCGAGGAACCCGGCGTCACCGCCCGCCTCCACTCCGGACTGCCCGAGCGCACCCTGTTCGTGTCCCGCCCGGACGACGACGGCCTGGTCCACATCGGCGTCCACAACGGCACGGCCCAGGAGATCTCCCTGCGGCCCGGCGGCAGCGAGCAGTTCACCCACGGCGACCACGAGGTGAGCCTGAAGTACACGGTGGGCAGCACCGAGCCCAACGTCGAGATCGTGATCGCCAGCAAGCCGGAGCCCGTCAACCGCCGCGTCCTCCAACTGGACACCGCGCACGAGGGCATCACCGTCGGCAGCTGGGTGGCCATCCGGCGCCCGGCCAAGGGCGCCCAGGGCGGGATCCCCGGGGACGCCCGTCTCGCCTTCGTCACCACGCAGGTGGTGGCCGCGCGCACGGCCGCCTACTCCAACTACGGCATCACCGGCCGCGGCACCGAACTCACCCTCGCCGACCCCTGGCTGGACGAGTTCGACGTCCTGCTCTCCCACATCCGCGACACCACCGTGTACGCGGCGGGGGAGCCGCTGCGCCCGGCCGACGAGCCGCTCGGTGAGGACGTGCACGGCAACGAGATCGAACTCGCCGAGCTGTACGACGGGTTGCGACCCGGCCGCACCCTCATCGTGAGCGGGGAACGCGCCGACATCCCGGGCACGGCCGGCGTCACCGGGACCGAGGTGGTCGTGATCGCCGCCGCCGACCCGGCCGTCGATCCCCGGCTCCCGGGCGACCACGTGCACACCCGGCTCACCCTCACCACCGACCTCGTCCACCGCTACCGGCGCGCGAGCGTCCGGATCCTCGGCAACGTCGTCGAGGCCACCCACGGCGAGAGCCGCGAGGAGGCCATCGGCAGCGGCGACTCCGGCCGCGTCAACCAGACCTTCGCGCTCTGGCAGTCCCCGCTGACCTGGCTCGCCGCCGACAACCCCCTGGGCGCCACACCCGTCCTGGAGATCCGCGTCGACGGCGTCCTGTGGCACGAGGTCGACAGCCTCGCCGGCCGCGCTCCGACCGAGCGCGTGTACATCACCGGCACCGCCTCCGACGGCCGCACCACCGTCACCTTCGGCGACGGCGTGCACGGCGCCCGGCTGTCCAGCGGCCACGAGAACGTGCGCGCCCGCTACCGCTTCGGCACCGGCCGGGCCGCGAACGTGCCCGCCGACCGGATCACCCAGCCCCTCACCCGCCCGCTCGGCGTCAGCGCGGTCACCAACCCGCGCCCGGCGACGGGCGGCGCGGACGCGGACGGGCCCGGCCTCACTCGCCGGACGATCCCGCTCGCCGTCTCCGCCCTGGACCGGCTGGTCTCCCCGGCCGACTACGAGGACTTCGCCCGCTCCCGCGCCGGCATCGGCCGGGCCGCGGCCCGCGAACTCTTCGACGGGCGGCGGCGCGTGCTGCACGTGACGGTCGCCGGCACCGACGACGTGCCGCTGTCCGAGGACAACCTCCGGCCGCTGTGCGGCGCGCTGACCGAGTACGGCGACCCGAACCTGCCGGTCCGGGTGGACGCGCGGGAACTCGTCCTGCTGCTGATCGCCGCCAAGGTGAAACTCGCCCCGGACCACGCCTGGGAGTTCGTCGAACCCCGGCTGCGGCAGGCGCTGCTGCGCCGACTCGGGTACGAGGGACGGGAGTTGGCGAAGCCCGCGCGGCTCTCCGAGGTCCTCGCCACCGCGCACTCCGTGCCGGGCGTGGACTACGTGGACGTCGACGTGTTCACCGGCGTGCCCGCCTCCGCCACCGCGGAGCAGCTCACCGCCCTGCTCGCCGACCCCGGCACCCCCCGGGCGTCGGTACCTGCGCACCCGGCGACGTACGAGGAGATGACCCACACGGTGCGCGCCCGGGACGGCGAGACGCTGTCGTCCGTCTGCGCCCGGCACGGCGTCCCGCTCGCCGAACTCCTGCGCCTCAACCCCGACATCACCGACACCCGGCGCCTGAAGAAGGGCCGGACGGTGTTCGTCTTCCGCGGCATCCGCCCGGCCCGGCTCGCCATGCTGTCGGCGCGGGCCGCGGACACCCTGATTCTGACGGAGGTCAAGTGATGGCCGCGCATTCGGCGGACGTCGAGTTGGAGACACCGGCCCCGGTGACACCCCGGGAGCCCGACGGGCTCGCCGAGCTGCTGCCCCGCTGGCACCTGCTGCGCGACGCCGAGGAGGGCGAACCGCTGCGTGCCCTGCTCGCCGTGCTCGCCGAGCAGATCGACCGGGTCCGCGACGGCGTCCAGCAGGGCTACGAGGACCTGTTCGTGGAGACCGCGGCCCCCTGGGTGCTGCCGTACCTCGGCGACCTCGTCGGCTACCGCACCCTGCCGGGCTACGAGCGGGTCCTCACCACCGGCCTGCACGACGGCGGCCGGGACGCGCTCGCCGAGGCCGTCGCACCGCGCCGCGACGTGGCCGCGACCGTCGCCCACCGCCGCCGCAAGGGCACCCTCCACCTTCTGGAGGAGCTCGCCGAACAGGTCGCCGAGTGGCCCGCCCGTGCCGTCGAACTGTCGCGCCTGGTGGCCCATACGCAGCCGGTGAAGCTGTACGGCACCGGCCGGCGCGGGGACCGCGGGCACCTGCTCGACCTGCGGGACGGCTCCGCGCTCGCCCTCGCGGGCGGTCCGTTCGAGCGGACCGCCCGGACGGTCGACGTACGGCGGGCCGACTCGACGCGGAGGCAGGGCGGTTGGACGCCCGCCGGAGTGGGCCTGTTCGTGTGGCGGCTGAAGTCCTACTCGCTCACCTCGTCGCCGGCCTACTGCATCGACCGCGCGCGCAACCTCTACACCTTCTCCATCCTGGGCAACGACACCCCGCTGGTCACCAAGCCGGTCCCGGAGCCGTCGCCCGCGCACATCGCCGCCGTCGACAACGTCCCGGCGTTCATCACCCGCCGGCTGCTGCACGACCGGCTCGCCGACTACTACGGCCCCGGCAAGAGCCTCGTCATCCGGCGCGACGGCGAGGACCGGCCCGTACCGCCGTCCGACATCGTGGTCGCCGACCTGTCGGACTGGCGCTACCGCCCCAAGCGCGGACAGGTCGCCGTCGATCCGGAGCTCGGCCGGATCGCGTTCGGCTCCCGCTCGGCGCCCCGGCAGGGCGTGTGGGCGGACTACCACCACGCCTTCGGCGCCGACATGGGCGGCGGCGAGTACGAGCGACCCGACCGCGAGCCGCGGCCGGACGCCGACTTCTACCGGGTCGGCCCCGGACAGCCGTACCAGCGGATCATGGACGCGTACCGGGCCTGGCAGGACGAGGGGAGCCCGGAGCGCACCGGCATCATCGAGATCACGCACAGCGGCGCCTACCAGGAGCAGCTGGACTTCGACCTCGACCCCGGCGACCGCCTCGAACTCCGGGCGGCCGAGGGCACCCGGCCGGTGATCCGCCTGCTCGACTGGTACAGCAACCGCCCCGACGCGCTCAACATCCGCGCGGTGAACGACGACTGCGCCGCGCACGAGCGGCCGCGCGTCGTCCTCGACGGGCTGCTCGTCGCCGGGCGCGGCATCAACGTCACCGGCCCCATGGGCGCCGTCGTCGTCCGGCACAGCACGCTCGTGCCCGGCTGGTCGCTGGAACCCGAGTGCGCACCGCACTCGCCGGACGAGCCCAGCATCGTCCTGGAACGCACCACCGCCTGCCTCCAGATCGAGCACAGCGTCCTCGGCACCGTCGAGGTCATCGGCGACGAGGTATCCGAGGACCCCCTCGACATCCACCTGCGCGACAGCGTCCTGGACGCCACCGGCAGCGACCGCGAGGCCCTCTCCGCCCCCGACTGCCGCCACGCCCACGCCGTGCTCCATCTGCACCGCACCACCGTCATCGGCGAAGTGCGCACGCACGCGGTGCGGATCGCCGAGAACTCGATCTTCACCGGCAGGCTCCACGTGGCCCGGCGCGGCATCGGCTGCCTGCGCCACTCCTACGTCCCGCCCGGCTCGCGCACCCCGCGCAGGTTCCGCTGCCAGCCCGACCTGGTGGGCCCCGAACAGGCCGCGCGCGTACGGCCGTTGTTCGCCTCCGAGCGCTACGGCACGCCCTGGTACGGGCAGTTGGCGGACCGGTGCGCCGAGGAGATCCGGCGCGGCGCGGACGACGGCGCCGAACTGGGCGCCTTCCACGATCTGTACCGGCCGCAGCGCGAGGACGGCCTGCGGGCCCGGCTCGCCGAGTACACGCCCGCCGGCGCGGACGCCGGGATCTTCTTCGTGACGTGAGCCGCACCTCCTACGCCCGACCTGAACTTTCCCGAACCAGGGGGACCCCTTCCATGCACGCTGATCTCTCCCGCTCCACGTTCCGTCCGGAGCGGCACTACTCCGCGGTCGTGGCCCAGCAGGGCCGCGTCCAGCTCGACGCGGACCTCAACGAGCAGGCCGCCATCGAGCTCCACCGGGCCCGTACCCTGACCGCCGACCTGATCGGGCAGCACGGCGGGCCGCGCGACGCCACCGGCTTCCGCATCCAGTACGTGGGCGGCAAGCACGACATCGACACCCTGTACATCAACGGCGGCCGCTACTACGTCGACGGCATCCTGTGCGACGCCGACCGCCCGGCGCCCGGCGTGCCCGTACCGGACGCGGACGGCGAGGAACAGCCGGCGCCGACGGCGCAGACGTACTGGGACTACTGGGACCAGCCCGACGGCTTCCGCGACCCGGAGAAGCCCGGCGACCGGCTGCCCTCGCCCGCCCAGTCGCCGTTCGTGGTCTACCTGAAGGTGTGGGAACGGGCGGTCGGCGCGGCCGAGGACCCGGCCCTGCGCGAGGTCGCGCTCGGTGCCGCGCTGCCCGACACCGCCGTCCGCGCCAAGGTCGTCTGGCAGGTACTGCCGCTCTCGCTCAGCGAGCTGGAGATCGAGGAGGCCGAGCCGTCCAAGGAGGTGGTCCGCGCCGCGTTCACCCGCTGGGCACAGCGCCAGTCCGCCCCCACGGCCCGGCTCGCCGCCCGCAGCGAGCGGCCCGAGCACGCCGACGAGGACCCGTGTCTGGTCCGGCCCGACGCCCGCTACCGCGGCCCGGAGAACCAGCTGTACCGGGTGGAGATCCACGCGGGCGGCGAGGCACGGGACGCCACCTTCAAGTGGTCCCGGGAGAACGGCTCCGTGGTCTTCCCGGTCGACGAACTCGACGGCAGCTGGGTGCGGTTGGCGACGCTCGGGCTCGACGACAAGCTCGACCTGGACGTCGGCGACCACGTCGAGTTCACCGACACCGCGTACGCCTCCCGCCTCGAACCCCTGCCCCTGCTGCGGGTCGAGGAACTGGACCTGCCGGGCCGCCGTGTCCGCCTCTCCGCCGAGCCGGACCCCGGCGTCGGCCGGCTGCCCCACCTGCACCCGTTCCTGCGCCGCTGGGACCACCACGAGGGGACCCGGCACAAGGGGCGCACGGCAGCCCTGAAGGGCGGCGCGGTCCCCGTCACCGAGGGTCAGTGGCTGCCCCTGGAGGACGGCGTCGAGGTCTACTTCGCCCGGGGCGGCGGCTACCGCACCGGCGACCACTGGCTGATCCCCGCCCGCACCGCCACCGGCGGCGTCGAGTGGCCCACCGACCCCGCGCGCCGCCCCCTGCTCCGTGAACCCGCCGGGATCGCCCGGCACTTCGCGCCGCTGGCCCTGGTCAGGGGCGAGGGCAGCACCGTCGACCTGCGACTCGCCTTCGGACCGCTGGCCAGCAGCATCCCGGCCGCGGACGAGGCGACGCTCGCGGCCGAGACACGGGCCGCGAACGAGGAGCGGGCCGCGGAGGCCGACCCCTCCGGCGGACGGTCGCAGACCACAGCGACGGCCGAGGCCGCCGTGGAAGGAGACGAGTGATGGCCCAGCCGATGAGCGCGTCCAAGCTGATCGAGATCCTGCGCGCGGAGGGCGTGACCGTCCACGAGGTACGCAACTGGCGCCACCACAACCGCAACAGCAAGGGCCCCTGGGGCCCGGTGAACGGCGTCATGATCCACCACACCGTCACCTCCGGCACGGCCGCCTCCGTCGACATCTGCTACGACGGCTACTCCGGCCTGCCCGGACCCCTGTGCCACGGCGTGATCGACAAGAAGGGACACGTCCACCTCGTCGGCAACGGCCGCGCCAACCATGCGGGCCTCGGCGACAGCGACGTGCTGCGCGCGGTCGTCAACGAGACCAGACTGCCGCACGACAACGAGGCCGACGTCGACGGCAACCGGCACTTCTACGGCTTCGAGTGCATCAACCTCGGCGACGGCAGGGACCCCTGGCCCGAGGCGCAGAAGGAAGCCATCGAGAAGGTCGCCGCCGCGATCTGCCGCCACTACGGCTGGTCCGAGCGCTCCGTCATCGGGCACAAGGAGTGGCAGCCGGGCAAGCAGGACCCGCGCGGCTTCACCATGGACGGCATGCGCCGGCGGATAGCCGAACGGCTGGCCGGAAGGGGCGGCGGGACGGACCCGGGGGAGCCCACCGACCCGAGGCCCGCGCCCAGGCCCGCCCACGCGCCCTTCCCGGGCAGCGGCTTCTTCCACATCGGGCAGAAGTCACCGCTGATCACGGCGATGGGCCGGCGGCTGGTCGCCGAGGGCTGCGGACACTACGAGAGCGGACCGAGCCCCGAGTGGACGGAGGCCGACCGCAAGTCCTACGCCGCCTGGCAGCACAAGCTCGGCTTCAAGGGCAAGGACGCGGACGGCGTCCCCGGCAAGGTCAGCTGGGACCGGTTGAAGGTGCCGTCGAGCGGCTGAGCGGGCGGGGCGCCGGGAGGGAGGTCAGTCCCGCTCGGCGTCCTGCTCCTTGCGCAGGTTCTTGATCCGCGTCGCTTCCTTGCGGACCTCGGCCTGAGTGGCGCGCTCCTTCTCCAGCCACTCGGGCCGCTCATCCTTGAGCGCCTCGATCTGCTCGGTGGTGAGGGCCTCGGTGACGCCGCCGCGGGCCAGGCCCGCGATGGACACGCCGAGCTTGGCCGCCACCACCGGGCGGGGGTGCGGGCCGGTGCGGCGCAGCTCGCGCAGCCACTCGGGCGGATTGGCCTGGAGCTCGCTCAACTCGGCGCGCGAGACGACACCGTCCTGGAAGTCGGCGGGGGTGGCCGGGAGGTACACACCCAGCTTCTTCGCCGCCGTGGCGGGCTTCATCGTCTGGCCGGTCTGCTGCGAACTCATGAGGTCAAGGGTATCGGCCGAGTACGGGAGGTCCGACCACGGCCGGTAACCTGGCCTGGTGACAGGCTCGGAGGAAACACCGTCGTTCCGGCTCGCGTACGTCCCCGGCGCGACGCCCGCCAAGTGGGTACGGATCTGGAACGAGCGCCTGCCCGACGTCCCGCTGATGCTCCTCCAGGTGCCCGCTCCCGAGGCGCCCGAGGTGCTGCGCAGCGGCGAGGCCGACGCCGGGCTCGTCCGGCTGCCGGTCGACCGTACGTACTTCAGCGCGATCCCGCTCTACACCGAGACGACGGTGGTCGTGGTCCCCAAGGACCACCTGATCACGGCCGCCGAGGAGGTGAGCCTCGCGGACCTCTCCGAGGAGGTTCTCTTCCACCCCCTCGACGACGTCTTCGACTGGGACGGCCCGCCGGGGGAGCCCGCCTTCGAGCGCCCCGCGACGACCGCGGACGCCATCGAGCTGGTCGCGGCGGGCGTGGGCCTGGTCGTCGTGCCCCAGTCCCTGGCCCGCCTCCACCACCGCCGGGACCTCACCTACCGCCCGGTCGTCGACGCCCCCCAGTCCGGCATCGCCCTGGCCTGGCCCGAGGAGGCCACCACCGACCTGGTCGAGGACTTCATCGGCATCGTGCGCGGCCGCACGGTCAACAGCACCCGCGGCCGCGCCCAGGCCGAGGCCCCAGCACAGGAGAAACGCAAGCGCCCCGAGAAGCCCACCGCCCGACAGCAACCGGCGGCAGGCAGATCGACGGGCCGCAACCCCCGGGGCCGCTCAGGCGGCACACAGGGGTCCAAGCGGGGCAAGCCGAAGCGGCGGTCGTAGCACGGGGGCCCGGCGGGGCGGGCTGAGGGGTCGGTCGTAGGCACGAGGGGCCGACGGGGCGCGTCGAGATGGTGGTCGTCGTGCGGGGCCCGGCCGGGCAGGCCGAGACGGCGGTCGCGGTGCGGGGGCCCGGTAGGGCACGCCGAGACGGTGGTCGTAGCGCGGGGGCCGGGCGGGCAGGCCGAAGAGGCAGTCGTAGGCGGGAGCCCGGTAGGGCAGGCCGAGATGGCGGTCGCAGTGCGAGGGGCCGACGGGGCGCGCCGAGATGGTGGTCGTCGTGCGGGGGCCGGAGGACGGGCAGGCCGAGACGGCGGTCGCAGTGCGGGGGCCCGGTAGGGCAGGCCGAGACGGTGGTCGTAGTGCAGGGGCCGGGCGGGCAGGCCGAAGAGGCGGTCGCAGTGCGGGAGCCCGGTAGGGCACGCCGAGACGGTGGTCGTAGCGCGGGGGCCTGCCGGGCAGGCCGAAGAGGCGGTCGCAGTGTGGGGGCCCGGTAGGGCAGGCCGAGACGGTGCTCGTAGTGCGGGGGCCGGGCGGGGCAGGCCGAGATGGCGGTCGCAGTGCGAGGGGCCGACGGGTCGCGTCGAGATGGTGGTCGTCGTGCGGGGGCCGGGTGGGGCGGGCCGAGGCGGCGGTTGTTGTAGTGCGGGCGCCCGGCCGGGCACGCTGAGACGGTGGTCGTAGTGCGGAGGCGGGGCGGGCACGCCGCGACGGTGGTCGTAGTACGGGGGCCGGAGGACGGGCAGGCCGAAGCGGCAGTCGTAGCGCGGGGGGCCGACAGGGCAGGCCGAGACGGTGGTCGTAGCGCGGGCGCCGGGCGGCAGGCCGTCATGGTGGTCGTAGCGCCGGCGCCTCCGCCAGGGGCTCGGTCAGGGCTTCGTCACGGTGCCTTGTCGGGGCTTCGCGTCCCGGCTCTGCCAGGGGCGCGGCGCGCTGCGCTCGCGGAGGTCGGCGATGGCCAGGGCCAGGCCGGTCAGGACGAACCCCAGGGCGGTCAGCATGCCGAGCTGGAGCGCCCCGGTGTCGTGGCCGTGGTTGGCCAGATGGGCGAAGTACACCGCGCCGACGGCGGCGATACCGGCGGCCGAACCGACCCGCTGCCCCGTCTGCAGCACCCCGCCGGCCGCGCCGGCGCGCCGCACCGGGACACGCGCGAGGGTGAGCGTGGTGTTCGGGGACACGGTCAGGCCGGAGCCCACACCGGCGACGAGCAGGGGCAGGGCCGCCGCCCACCCCACGCCCTCGCCCGGCACCTGTCGTACCGCCAGGATCGTCCCGACCAGGCCCAGCGCCACGGCGCTCAGCCCGAGCACCACGAGGCCGCGGCCGTACCGCAGGACGAGCCGGCCGCCGGCCAGCGCGGCGGCCGCCGAGCCGACCGCGAACGGCATCGCGGCCAGCCCCGCCGCGAGGGCGCTGTAGCCGAGGCTGTTCTGCAGGAACAGGGTGTAGACGAAGAAGACCGAGGTGAACCCGGCGAAGTACACCAGGCTCAGCAGCGCGCCGAGCGAGAACGACCGGCGGGCGAACAGCCGCAGGTCCACCAGCGGCCCCCGGCGCAGCCGCAGCTGCCGCCGTTCCCAGGCCCAGAACGCGATCAGGAGCAGCAGGCCCACGGGAATCAGCGCCCACTTGTCGCGCCCGGACCACTGCTGTTCCTGTACCAGGGGCAGCATCAGCGCGAGGGCGCCGGAGCCGAGCAGCAGGACGCCGGGCACGTCGAACCCCTCCCGCGCGCCCCTGGGCGGGGCGTGCGGCAGCAGCCGCAGCGCGGCCGCGAACACCGCGACGCCGATGGGCAGGTTGACGTAGAACACCCAGCGCCAGCTGCCGGACGCCTCGATCAGGATGCCGCCCGCGAGCGGGCCGACCGCCGTGGAGACGGCGACGACGCTGCCGAACATCGCGAACGCCCGGGCGCGCTCGGTGCCCTGGAACATCTGCTGGATCAGCCCCGATCCCTGGGGCGCGATCATGCCGCCCGCCACGCCCTGGAGCAGCCGGAACACCACCAGCCACCCGGAGGACGGGGCCAGCCCGCACGCCGCCGAGGTCAGTGTGAACAGCGCGACGCCGGTGAGGAAGGTCTGCCTGCGGCCCCGCAGGTCGCCCAGCCGTCCCGCCGGCACGAGGACCAGGCCGTAGGCGAGGGCGTAGCCGGAGACCACCCACGACAGGTCGGCCTGCGGGGCGTGCAGCCGGTGTTCCATCGACGGCAGCGCCACGTTGACGATCGACGTGTCGAGCAGGGTCATGAAGCCCGCGGTCAGACACACCGCGAGCGCCTTCCAGCGGCGCTCGTCGGCGACCGGCGCCGTGGAGCGGGCCTCGACCGTGGTCATGGGGCGTGGATCGTGTCGGTGGGCATGCGCTCGCCTTCCTGTGCAGTCCTGCGCCCACGGTAGGAACGGACGCCGTGGCGCGCTCGTCGCACCGCGGCGCGGTGGTCGGCCGTCCGGTCCCAGATAGCGCCTCGTCCGGCCCTTGTCCGCCCGCGCCGACCGGGCCCAGGGCCGGGCTGACAAGTCGGCCTGTCGTATTGGTTCTTCCGGGTGGCGATGCCGGTCGCCGACTGCTTGGATAGCGGCACTTGCCAACCAATTCGGGCGGCATCATCATCTGACGCACGCACAGATTCCGAGTACGGACAGGCGGCAGCATGGCGCAGGAGACCCAGCCGGGCAGGGTGGTCGCGGGCCGGTTCCGCCTGGACGAGGTGCTGGCGCGCGGCGGGTACGGAATCGTGTGGAAGGCCCGCGACCGGATGCTGGGCCTGGACGTCGCGGTCAAGGAGGTCTACCTCCCGCCGGCGACCTCGCCCAAGGAGCACGCCCGCCGGCTGGTTCGCGCCGAACGCGAGGCCCGCAACGCCGCCGCCCTGCGCGACCACCCGCACATCGTCGCCGTGCACGACATGGTCACCGAGGACGACAAGCCGTGGATGGTGATGCGGCTGGTCGCCGGGCACTCGCTGGAACAGCACCTCGCCGACGAGGGCCCGTTACCCGAGGCGACCGCGATCGACGCCGCCCGGTGCCTCCTGGACGCGCTGCGGGCCGCGCACACCGCGGGCATCGTCCACCGGGACGTCAAGCCCGCGAACGTGATGGTGGCCGACGACGGCTCCTTCCTCCTCACCGACTTCGGCATCGCCGTCCACTCCACCGACACATCCCTCACCACCACGGGCGACCTCGTCGGTTCCCTGGAATACGTCGCCCCGGAACGCGCCCACGGCGGTGACGACGAGCCGGCCGGCGACCTCTTCTCGCTCGGCGCGACGCTCTACCAGGCCGTCGAGGACGTCTCCCCGTTCCGCCGCGACAACCCGACGGCGACGATCGTCGCGCTGCTGACCGAGCCGCCCCCGCGGCCGCGGCGGGCGGGTCGGCTGGAACTCCTCATCACCGCGCTCCTGGAGAAGGACCCCGCCCGACGTCCCACCGTGGCCCAGGCGCTCCTGATGCTCGACGACCCGTCGACCTGGACCTCCGAGCAGGTACGAGGGGACGACGCGTCGAGCGCGTCGCAGCCCCCTCCCGAGGCCACGCCGCCCGCGAACGGATCGAGCGCGCAGAAGGCCACGCCGGGGGCCACACCGGCCACCGGCGGGTCGAAGGCCTCCACCGCGGGCACGCGGTCCAAGGGCACGTCGAGCACGCCGAAGCAGCCGACGGCCAGGGCCACGGTCGCCACCCGCAAGCCGGCCGGGGCGGCACAAGGCAGCGGCAACAACGGCAATGGCAACAACAGCAACAGCAACGGCAGCGCCGCGGCCGCGCTGCTGGTGATCGTCGCCGCCGTCGCCGTCTTCCTGGCCGTGCACGAGACCAAGAAGGACGACGCGAACGCCTCCGGCTCGTCGACCACCGTCGGTACGGCCACCTACGACCCGTACATCCCCAGGTCGACGGAGCCGGACCCGATCACCACCACCGAGGACACGCCCACCACGCCCGCGAACGCCGGGTGCTCCGAAGCCATCGACGCCATGCAGAACCAGTTCGACCTGATGCCCTCGCCCATGACCACCGCCGACCGGCCGACCGTCGCCGTGCGCTTCCGGGACATGGCCTCGGACCTGGACTCCGCCGCGGACGAGGCGACCGACGGGAGCGTGGAATCTGCGATCCGTGCCCTGGCCGCGGACGCCAGGGCACTGTCGGACTCCGAAACGGCGCCAGAGTTCTCCGGCTACGACACCGCCTCGGACGCGATGACCGACGACCTGGAGGAACTGAAGACGACCTGCGCGGCCGCGGCCACGGCCGCTTAGGGGAGCCGCCCCGCCAGGTGTCACCGCACCCCCGGCCCCGCCCCGCTCCGCGCACCGTCAGGCCGCTCCCGCGCCCAGCAGCCACGCGTACGCCGTGCGTGCCGTGAACTCCGCCTGTCCGCCGCGCAGGAGCAGCCCCGCCGTGGCGAACTCCGGGGCGTCGGCCTGCGCGGCGACGTACGGAACCGCGACGCACCGCATTCCGGCCGCGTGGGCGGCGGCCGCCCCCGGTGCCGCGTCCTCCACGACCACGCAGTCCGCCGGGGCCGCCCCGAGGCGGCGCGCCGCCTCCAGGAACACGTCGGGCGCGGGCTTGCCGCGGGCCACCTCGTCGGCCGACACGACTGTGCGCAGGTGGGTGCCGAGGCCCGTGCCCGCCAGGATCGCCTCGATGGCCGCGGGGGAGGAGCCCGAGGCCACCGCCACCGGGACGCCCTCGGCGGTGAGCAGATCCATGAACGTCCGCATCTCGGGGTACACGGGCGTGCGGGCACGGGCGAGTTCCAGATAGCGCCGGTTCGTCGCGTCGAGCAGTTCGTCCACGGGGGCGCTCAGGCCGTAGCGCTCCTTCCAGCGCACGACCGTCTCCAGGGTGCTGATCCCGACATGGCTCTCGTGGTCCGCCCAGGTGAAGTCCGGGACGCCGTGCTCGGCCAGTGTCCGGCGGCCCGCCTCGTAGTAGTTCGGCTCGCTGTCCACGAGCGTGCCGTCGAGATCGAAGATGACCGCGATGCCGCCGAGGGTGCCCATGGCGTCCAGCATGCCAACAGCCAGGGCCTGATCCGCCGGACAAGGCCCTGGGCTAGGCGCGGGCCGCCGTCCGCCCCACCGACTCCACCAGCGGCAGCAGTCGGTGCGGGACGCGCTCGCGCAGGGCGACCTCCGTGCGGGTGCGCACCACGCCTGGCAGGCTGATCAGCTTCTGGATCACGTCCTCCAGGTGGGCGTTGTCCCGCGCCACGACCCGGGTCAGCAGGTCGCCGCCGCCGGTGATCGAGAAGGCCTCGACGATCTCCGGTACGGCGGCCAGCGCGTCGCCGACGTCGTCCAGGTGGCCCTGGGTGACCTCGATGTGCACGAAGGCGAGCACCGGGTGGCCGAGCGCGGCGGGGGAGAGCGAGGGGCCCGTTCCGGTGATCACACCGTCCCGCTCCAGGCGGTCGAGGCGGGCCTGGAGGGTGCCGCGGGCGACACCGAGGATCCGGGCGTACTCACGCACGCTGGTGCGCGGCTGCTCCAGCAGCAGCCGCAGGATGCGGGTGTCGAGCTCGTCCACGGCCATGGTGCTCCGGCCTCCTCGCCTGGTCGATCAAGGTCGACTGTACCAATGGCTCAGCCGAGCGCAGCCCCGATGTGCCGTCCGACCTGGTCCGTTGGCTCTCACGCGAAGGGCGCAGCGAGCTGGCTGCTGTGCCAATGGCCCTGTGATTCAGTCGTCACTTGAGCCAGTGGGCGTCGGGATGCTCTCATGGACGTGTCGATGGCGCTGCGGATCCCGCGGCGCCTTTTTCATGCCGTTGTGCGAGAGGGGCGGGAAGCAGTGCTGAAGAGGGTGTTCGTGGCTCCGGATCCGGGGCGGCTGCGGCTGCGCTTCGCCGCGCGGGCCGTCCTCGGCATCGCGGCGGCCGTGCTCGTCTGCGGCCTGGCCGGACACTCCCTCGTGGGCGCCGTCGCCGGAGGGCTCGCCGCGCTGCTCGCCCTGTTCACCGTCACCGACCCGACCGTGCGCGGGCAGGCGGTCACCACCGCGCTGCTGCCCGCCGTGGGTGTTCCGGTCCTCGCCGTGGCGGCGGAGCTGCACGACCACCCCGTGGCCCGGGACCTCGCGTTCCTCGCCGTGGTCGGCGGGGGTGTGTACGCGCGACGCTGGGGGCCCCGCGGCCACAGCCTCGGCGTGTTCGCCTTCATGACCTTCTTCGTCGCCCAGTTCCTGCACGCCACCGCCGGGCAGCTGCCGGAGCTGTACGCCGCCGTCCTGCTGTCCGTGGCCACCGCGGCGGCGGTCCGTTTCGGACTGTGGTGCTACGAGCGCCGCCTGCCCCCGCCGTCCCTGCCCGCCCCGCCCGGCGGCACGGGCCTGGCCCGGGTGACCACCCGGCAGGCCGTCCAGGCGACCGCGGGCGCGGGCTTCGCCCTCGTGGTGGGCCAGTTGGTCTCCGGACAGCGCTGGTACTGGGCCGTCGGCGCCACCTGGTGGGTCTTCGTGAACACCGCCTCGCGCGGCGAGACGCTGGTGCGCGGCTTCCGCCGGGTGCTCGGCACCTTCATCGGCATCGGCCTGGGCCTGCTCGTCGCCGTCCCGGTGAACGGGGCACCGGTCCCCACGGCCGTGCTCGTCGCCGTGGCCGTCTTCGGCATCTTCTACTCGGCCGCCGTGTCGTACACCTGGATGATGCTCTGGGTGACGCTGCTCGCCGAACTGCTCTACGGCCTCCTCGGCGTCCTGAGCAACGGTCTGCTCGCCGTGCGGCTCGCGGAGACCGGTGTCGGCGCCCTCGGGGCCGTCCTGGCCGTGCTCCTCCTGCTGCCCGTCACCACCCACACCACCACCGACGCCTGGATCCAGCGCGCCCTGCGGTGCGTCCACGCCTGCACCGCCGAGGCCGGCTCGTGGACGGCCGACCCGGCGCCGCGCCTGGCCGAACTGGAGCAGTTGCTCGGCCGGGTACGGCTCTCGGTCGCCCCGCTCGTCCACCCGCTGAACCCGATGCGGGCCCGCAAGCGGCGCGCCCGCCGCGTCCTGGCCCTCCTCGACGACTGCGCCCGCGAGATCCGCGGCCTCGTCGCCGTCGCCGCCGACCCGGAGGCCTCGCACGACGCCCGCCTGGCCGCGGCCTGTCGGCGGGTGGAGGCGGCCGTCGAGGCGCTCACCGGGGGCGGCGACGGACACCCCGCTTGTCCGGTCGAGCCGCCCGTGGAGCCCGCCCTGGCCCACCTGCACGGTCTGGAGCGCGCGCTGGCCGACCTCGCGGAGCCGCTGCGCACCCCGTCGGGCTCCCGACTGGTCGGTGCCTGAGGCCCCGCCCTCATCACGCGGCGCCATGCGGCACAGCTTGGTCTAGACCGCGCTTGATCGACTGCTACCGTCAGCCCCGGACCGGCTCCGACCGAGAGGGGACAGCGGTGGCAGACGACAGCAGGCGGCGGAGGGCGTTCATCGGGTCGTTCACGGCGGCCGGCGGGCCGGGCCTCGTCATGGCGGCCGTCCAGCCGCACAGCGGCGCGCTGACCCTGATCGCCGGTCTCAACGGCGTCCCCGACCCGTCCTACCTGGCCCTGTCGCCGCGCGGGGACCGGCTGTACGCGGTCAGCGAGACGGCCGACGGCGCGGTGGCCGCGTACCGCGTCGCGGGCGACAAACTGGCGCTCGCCGGGCCGCCCGTGCCGGTCGGGGCCAGCGGGCCCACGCACCTCAGCCTGCACGCCGGACACGTCCTGACCGCCAACTACGGCTCCGGCAGCGTCACCGCCGTACCGGTACGCGCCGACGGAACCCTCGGGCCCGCCCGGTCCGGGCTGCTCCAGCACGCCGGCTCGGGCCCGCACGAGCGCCGCCAGCGCGGCCCGCACGCCCACCAGATCCAACCCGACCCCAGCGGCCGCTGGGTGGTCAGCGTGGACCTCGGCACCGACTCGGTACGGGTGTGCACGCTGGACAGGGGCGCCCCGGTGGTGCACCGCGAGATCGCGCTGCGGCCCGGCTCGGGCCCCCGGCACCTCGCCTTTCACCCCCAGGGCTCGTACGCCTACGTCGTCAACGAACTCACTCCGACCGTCACCGTGTGCCGCTGGGACGCCGAGAGCGGCTCCCTGAAGCCGCTGACCGAGACGCCGGTCCTGCCGGGCGCCCCGGCCGGCGACGCGTACCCCTCCGGCATCGCCGTCTCGCCCGACGGCCGCTTCGTGTGGACCGCGACCCGCGGCGAGGACGTCCTGTCCGTGTTCGCCGTCGAGGGGCAGGGCCAGGGGCTGCGGCTGACCGGCACGGTGCCCTGCGGCGGCCACTGGCCGCGCGCCCTGGCCGAGTGCGGCGGCTTCCTCTACGCGGCCAACGAGCGCTCCGGGAACGTCACCTGGTTCGCCGTGGACCGGGCGACCGGGCTGCCGTGCTACGACGGCTCGGTGGACGTGCCGGCCGCCTCCTGCGTGGTCCTGGGCTGACCGCCGCGCAGCCTCCTGCGCCGAGCCCGCCGGGCAAGGCGAAGGGCCCGCTCCTTCGTCGGGAGCGGGCCCTTTGTCGTACGGGTGCCGTGGGCGTCAGCGCACCGGGGTGCCCTGCTGCTGCGGCGGGGCGATGCCGAGCGCCGTCGTGTACTTGGAGAGGGCCAACTTGCCGATCGCCGGGTAGGCGCCGAGCGGCTCTGCGGTGGCGCAGCCGACCTCGGCGGCGGCGGCCGCCAGCAGGCCCGGGTCGATCTCGGGCCCTATCAGGTACGGCGCCAGCGCCAGCTGCTGCGAGCCGGAGGAGCGCAGCTGCTCGGCGACGGAGGCGATCGAACCCTCCTGGTCCAGGGCCGCGGACATCACCGGCACGGCGAGGCGCGCGGCGAGCAGCATGCCGGTGATCCCGGCCGCCTGCACGGCCTCGTCACCACCGACGGAGGCGAGGATGATGCCGTCCGCGGCGGTGGCCACGGTGAACAGACGGGCGCGGTCGGCGCGCGCGAGACTCGCCTCGGACAGACGCACGTGCAGCGCCTCGGCGAGCAGCGGGTGCGGGCCGAGGACGTCGGTCAGGTCGGCGGCGATCCGGCTGTCCATCACGGCCTGGCGGACCCGGCGCAGCAGCGCGCTGTCCGGACCGGCCAGCAGCGGGACGACGACGGCGACCGGGCCGTCGGGCTCCTTGACCTCGACACCGGCGGCGACGGCCTGCTCGTAGCGGGCCGTGCGCTCGTCCGCGGCGTGCGTGAGGACGGACTGGAGGGTGGGGAATTCCGCGTCGTCCCCGTCGAGGTACCCGATCCGGGCGTCCAGGCCGGGCAGCTCGGAGCGGGCGATGCTCACGACCTCCTCGGCGAGGCCGCGCGTGGCGGTGCTGGGCGTGCCTGGCACCGCGAGAACGAGCGCGGGCGCGCCCTCGGGAGCCACCAGCGGTTCGGGGCGGCGGTGCCGTCCGGGCTGGCGGGGTCGCGGCATTCGTACTGGCAGGCCGGACGCGGGCCCAGTGGGGGAGCTCATGGCGCCGCATGTTACTGGCTTCTTGGGCTCCCCTGTTCGGGGAGGGGGCAGGTGAGCGGTATCCGTCCGGTTTTGTCTGATGAGTTACGTACGCATGTCAAGTGATCCGGGCACTTGCCGGACACTTACTCCGGCAATGGGATCAATCACCTTTTGTGGTCACCATGTAGAGCATCGTCTTTTCACCCGGCAGGGTGAGCCGTCCGGCCGCCAGCTCGGTGGCCAGCCGCAAGGCGCCGTGCAGCGGATCGCCCTCGGCCGGCACCAGGCGTGCGTGCGGCAGCCGCCGCGCCAACTCCTCGCCCAGGGGTACGAGGAGCGGGTCGCCCATCCCGAACAGGCCCCCGGTGAGCGCGATGCGGGGCTCTCCCGCCGCGGGGCAGACGGCCGCGGCCGACTCGGCCATGTGCCGGGCGGCGTCGCACAGGATGCCGGCCGCGACCGGGTCGTCCGCCGCGCGGGCGGCCACCCGGGGCGCGAAGGAGGCGAGGACGGCGGGGCGGTCGGAGCGCGGGTAGAGCAGGCCGGGAAGACCCGTGATCGGCCCGAATTGTTCCTCGGCGCAGGCCAGCAGCCGTACGGAGCCGCCGTCCCGTCCGTCGTGCGCGCGCAGCGCCGCTTCCAGGCCGGCCCGCCCGATCCAGGCGCCGCTGCCGCAGTCGCCCAGCAGGTGTCCCCAGCCGTCGGCTCGCCGCCAGCGCGTGAGATCGGTGCCGATCGCGATCAGCCCCGTACCGGCGGCGACCACGGCACCGGGGCGCGGCCCGAGGGCGCCCACGTACGCGGTGACGGCGTCGGCGGCCAGCGCGACGGTGCGCACGCCCAGCTCCCGGGCCAGGGCGCCCGGCAGTTCGGCGCGCAGCGCGTCGCCCAGGGTGGCGAACCCGGCGGCCCCGACGACCACCGTGTTCAGCCGGTCCACCCCGGCCTCGGCGGTCAACGCGCGTGCCATCGGCAGGAGTTGCTCCAGCAGATGCCCGGGGTCGATCCCCCGCGCACCGGTCCGCACCGGCTCCCGCGACGAGCGCGGCGCCGACGGCTCCCGCCCGGGAACGCCCACCGTGGCCCGGAGGCCGGAGCCGCCCGAGTCGACGGCCAGGACACCGGTCACGGCCCCCGCGTCACCCGGCACGGCCCCCGCCCGACCGGTCACGGCAGACGCCAGTCGACCGGCTGACCCCCCTGCTGGATCAGTAGGTCGTTGGCCCGGCTGAACGGGCGCGAGCCGAAGAATCCGCGGTCGGCCGACATCGGTGAGGGATGGGAGGACTCCACCGACGGCAGACTGCCCAGCAGCGGACGCAGATTGCGGGCGTCACGCCCCCAGAGAATGGACACCAGCGGCTTGCCGCGCCCGGCCAGCGCGCGGATGGCCTGCTCGGTGACCTCCTCCCAGCCCTTGCCGCGGTGTGCGCCCGGACTGCGCGGGGCCGTGGTGAGCGCCCTGTTGAGCAGCAGCACGCCCTGCTGCGTCCACGGGGTCAGGTCGCCGTTGGACGGCTGGGGCAGGCCCAGGTCGGTGTTCAGCTCCCGGAAGATGTTGATGAGGCTGGGTGGCAACGGGCGGACCTCCGGCGCGACCGAGAAGGACAGTCCCACCGCGTGCCCCGGGGTCGGATACGGGTCCTGGCCGACGATCAGGACGCGTACGTCGTCGAAGGGCTGCTGGAAGGCCCGAAGGACGTTCGCCCCGGCCGGGAGGTAGGTGCGCCCGGCGGCGATCTCCGCGCGCAGGAAGTCGCCCATCGAGGCGATGCCCGCGGCGACGGGTTCCAGGGCTTTTGCCCAGCCCGGTTCGAGGATTTCATGCAAGGGTCGTGGTGCCACGGGCGTCACCCTACTGCCGTACGCGGCCCGACGATCAAGCGGTGGACCCGGGCCGACCGAGGATGACCGAACCGTCGACTCGTATGACCGGAACCTTCCTTCCTGTCGGCTGCCCCTTCGTTCCCGCCCCACGCCCCTTCCCTCGGGCCGTGGGCCTCAGTCGACGACCGCGGCGCGCACGCACAGCACGTCCGGCAGATGGGAGGCCAACTGCCGCCAGCTGTCACCGTCGTCGTGCGAGGCGTACACCTCGCCGTTGCGGTTGCCGAAGTAGACGCCCGCCGGATCGGCGTCGTCCGTACAGAGCGCGTCGCGCAGCACCGTGCCGTAGTGGTCCTCCGTCGGCAGCCCGGCCGTCAGCGGATCCCAGGTCTTGCCCGCGTCCGCCGTGCGGAAGACACGGCAGCGATGGCCGGCGGGCACCCGGTCGGCGTCCGCGTTGATCGGGAAGACGTAGGCCGTGTCCGCGCGATGGGGGTGGGCGGCCGCAGCGAAGCCGAAGGTGGACGGCAGTCCCTCGCCGATGTCCGTCCACCGGGCGCCGGCGTCGTCGCTGCGGTAGACCCCCCAGTGGTTCTGGAGGTAGAGCCGGTCGGGGACGACCCCGTCCTGGGCGATCTTGTGGACGCACTGACCGAATTCCGGGTCCGGATCGGGCAGGAACACCGCGGAGACGCCGGAGTTGGACGGGTTCCAGCTCGCGCCGCCGTCCGTGGTGCGGAACACCCCGGCCGTGGACACGGCGACGGTGACCGCACGGGGGTCGCGCCGGTCGGTGACGACGGTGTGCAGCCCCTCACCGCCGCCGCCCGGCACCCACTGCGACCGGGTGGGGTGTTCCCACAGGGACCGGACGAGTTCGAAGCTCTCCCCGCGGTCCTCGGAGCGGTACAGGGCGGCCGGTTCCGTGCCCGCGTACACCACCTCCGGCTCCGCGGCGGCCGGGTGCAGCTGCCAGACCCGCTCCAGCGAAGCACCGGTGTCCTTGGGGAACTTGACGGCCGGCCGGGACGGTTCGGTCCAGGTGCGGCCCAGGTCGTCGGAGTGGAACACCGACGGGCCCCAGTGCGCGCTGTCGCCGCCCGCCAGCAGCCGCGGGATCTCGCCGCGGGTGTCGATCGCCAGGGAATAGATGGCCTGCGCGTTGAAGCAGGGACTCTCGTCGAACTCCCAGGCGCCACCTCGCCGCCGCCCGATGAACAGGCCCTTTCGGGTACCCACGGCGAGCAGAACCTCGGTCATGCCGACCACCTCCGGGACGTCTTTGGCACAGGTAGTTTTCAGACATCGGCCAGTCTGCACCCCGGCACTGACAGTCGTCCCCAGCCGTTATGTCACCGCAGGTCAGAGCGGTGGCGTCGGGGCACGGCTGAGAACGGCGGGTTCCGTTGCGGCAGAAGCCCGCGCGAGTGGCGCGCGCTGTGCGACCGTCGGGAGGGGAGCTCGACGTGAGCAACGAGCGGCCGTCTCCCGTATGGGAGGGCGGTCCGGCCTGTCCGTGCGCTCGAGAGGAGGACGCCGTTGAAGGCGTTCCGTGGTCCGAAGGTCTGGCTGTGGCGCTGGCGGCGCAACCCGCTCAAGCGCCGTGCCGACGTGGTGGAGGCGTGGGTGCTGCTCGGCGCCTGGCTGGTCACCGTCGTGACCGGGGTGGTCGCCGGTCTCGTGGCGAGCCGTTCGGTGGAGCACGGGCTGGCCCGGGAACGCGTCGAATGGCATCCGGTCGTGGCCCAGGTCGCTCAGAAGGCGCCGGGATCGGCCACCTCCGGTTCCGGCGTCGGGCAGGTGTGGACGAAGGTGCGCTGGACCCTGACCGACGGCTCGTCCCACAGCGGGCAGGCCCGGGTCGCGCCCGGCAGCAAGGCCGGTACCCCGATCACGGTCTGGACGGACCCCAGGGGCCACCTCGTCACCCGCCCCGTCACCGCCGCCCAGGCCCACCGCCGCGCCAACCTGATAGGCGGCCTCGCCGGCGTGAGCACGGCGGCGGTCCCTTTCATCACCGGCCTGGCCCTGCGCGGCCGTCTGGAACGCCACCGCATGGACCACTGGGACGCGGAGTGGGCCCGCTTCGGACCACAGTGGGGCCGCACGACGGGGTGAGAGCGCGCACGCGTGCGCGTGGCGGTGGTGTCGGCTCCGAGCCGCACCGATGCCACGCGCCCGGTGTCCCCGCTTCGTGTCGCTACACCTCCGCCAGCACCCCCCTGCACATCCTCAGCAGCCGCTCGTCCTTCGGGATGTCATGGCTGCCGTAGCCGCCCGGGCGGGCGGTGTGGCGGCGCGGGGACGTGAGCTCCTTCTCCAGCAGGTTCCACAGGGGCATGCCCGCCGCGCCCATCTCGGACAGGCACTCGGCGATCTTGACGCGGGTGCGGCGGTTCTCGGCCCAGGCGGCGCGGAACACCGGCAGGACGGGTTCCGCCTCGCCGCCGATGCGCCACAGGGCGCAGGCCGCCGACGTCCGCTCCCCGACCTGGTCGGAGGCGGCCATCCGGCGCAGGCCCGCCAACGCGGCGCGGGCAGCGGGCCCGAGGCGGGCGAGTTCCTCGGCGGCCTGACGGCGCACCGCCCGGTCACCGGCCAACTCCCCGAGCAGGACGGGCAGTACGGCGGCGGCATCGCCCTCCACCGACCACAGGGCACCGGCCGCCGCGGCCGCGTACCGCGTGCCGAGCAGCAGCTCCCGCAGGACCGGCACGGCCGCCCGCGCGGCGGGCCCGAACGCGTCCACGGTCCGGAGGGCCTGGCCCACGAGGGTGTCCCCGGGGCCGGGACGGCCGGGCGCGGCGCGCAGGAGGCGCAGTACCTCCGGCAGGGACTCGGAGTCGGCGAGGGCCCTGAGCGCCGACAGCAGGGGAACGGCACGGTCGGCCGTCTGCGGTGAGCCGAGGGGCACCTGGCCGAGTCTGCGCCGCAGCGCGGGCGCGAGAGGCGCCGCGGCCGGCCCCAGATGGACGATCACGCGTCCCAGGTCGTCGGGCACGACGGGCCCCGCCAGCACCCCGGCCAGAGCCGGCACCGCCCGTGGATCCCCGCTCCTGGCCAGGGCCTTGAGGGGACCGCCCAGCGTCGGTGCCCCCCGCTCCCACCGGTGCACCCGCAGCCCGGGGCGCGCGGCCAGCAGCGCGTGCAGGTCGTCCGCGGCCGGCGCGGCCAGTTCGAACAGCTCGGACAGGACGGAGACCGCGGCCTCCCGTAACTGGTCCTGTTCGGCGCGTAATTGGGCGCCGATCAGCGCGACCGGCTGCCGGTGGTCGCCGCGCCACTCCCGGAACAGCCCGGCCGACATCCATACGGCATTGCACCGGTCGATCGGGTCCGGGCTGGTCAACTGCCCGGTGAGCAGGGCGCTCCGGTCCGCGACCCGGCCGCCCAGCGCGGTGTGCACGGTGCGCAGCAGGTGCGAGCCCTCCTCGTCCGAGGGCCGCAGCCGCCGTATCCGCCCGACCAGTGTGTCCTCGGCGGGCCGGTCCGGTCCGCCGGACCGGTGCTCGGACCGCTCCCTGAGCAGCCGGACGACGGTCGCGACGAGCTCGGCCGGGACACGGTCGGGCGCGCCGAGCGCGAGCTGCCCGATCGCCGCGAGCCGGAGTCCGGGATCGTACGGCGCAGCGGTCTGCGCGGACAGCAGATCCACGGCCCTGGCCGAGTGCGCGGGATGGCGCCGCACGAACAGGCCCAAGCCCTCGGTCAGGGCGAGCAGCACCCGGTCGTCCCGCTCGACCGTGATCCGCTGCCGCAACAGCCCGAGCACACGGGCCGGTTCGTCCAGGAACCGCACCAGTGCCGCGGGCGCCGCACGCCGCACCCCGGGGTCCCGGTCCCCGGCCAGCTCGACGAAGGTATCCGCGCCCGCGCGCACCGCGGCGTGCGCGCGGACACTGCCTCCGCCGACGCTCTCCTCACCGATGCTGACCAGGAGCTCGACTATGCCGCCCCGTTCGGGCACCTCCTCGCGGGCCAGCAGCCGGAAAAGAAACGGAACGCAGGCCAGCGTGGAGTCGTACACGTTCCCCTGGTGGTGCACCGAGCCGTACATCCCGTCGAGCGCGACGCCGCGCTCCGCAGGGTCCGCGGAGGCGAGTCCCCGCAGCAGTCCGGGCACGTCCCGCGCACTGCCGTGGGCATGCCGCAGCGAAGCCCAGTCGACCTCGTCGATCCCCGTGAACACGTTGTCCTCCCCAGGCGAGTGCCACCTGATCGCGAGTGTGCACCACGGCACTGACAACGAAGCGGAATCGAGCGGCGACTGTGTGCGATCCGTCGGCTGTCACCGGCCACGCACCGTGTGACCGGACGGAGGGGTCAGTTCCCGCCGGGCAGCGCCCGCTCCAGGACCGCGTCGAGACCGGCCGTGCCGGGCAGGGTGCCGAAGGCGTACCCCCAGTCGCCGCCCAGCCGGGAGGCGCAGAAGGCGTCGGCGACCGCGGACGGAGCGTGCCGGACCAGGAGGGAGGCCTGGAGCGCCAGGGCCATCCGCTCCACGAGCCGGCGGGCGCCCAGCTGATCGGTTTCGGCCAATCCGTCCTTCAGGGCGGTGACAGCCGCGTCGAGCCGGGCGTCCGCCCCCCGCGCCAGGGCGAGTTCGGCGAACAGGGCCTCCGCGGCGCCGGGCTCCCGGGCCAGCGCCCGCAGCACGTCGAGCGCGTTGACGTTGCCCGAGCCCTCCCAGATCGACAGCAGCGGCGCCTCCCGGTAGTGGCGCGGCATGCCCGAGTCCTCCACGTAGCCGTTGCCGCCCAGGCATTCCAGGGCCTCCGCGGTGAAGGCCGGTCCCCGCTTGGTCACCCAGTACTTGCCGACGGCGGTCGCGATGCGCCGGAAGGCCTGTTCCCCTGCGTCCCCGCGCACCGCGCGGTCGGCGGCCCCGGCCAGCCGCAGGGTGAGCGTCGTGGCGGCCTCGGACTCCAGCGCGAGATCGGCCAGGACGTTGCGCATCAGCGGCTGGTCGATCAGGCGCGCGCCGAACGCGCTGCGGTGACGCGCATGGTGGCCCGCCTCGACGAGCGTCTTGCGCATCAGCGCCGCCGACATCATCACGCAGTCCAGCCGGGTGCAGTTGACCATCTCGATGATCGTCTTCACGCCCCGGCCCTCGGGCCCGACCAGCCAGGCCACGGTCCCGTCGAACTCGGGCTCGGAGGAGGCGTTGGAGCGGTTGCCCAGCTTGTCCTTCAGCCGCTGGATGCGGAAGGTGTTGCGGCTGCCGTCGGGCAGGACGCGCGGCACCAGGAAGCAGGACAGGCCGCCCGGAGCCTGCGCCAGCACCAGGAAGACGTCGCACATCGGGGCCGACGTGAACCACTTGTGCCCCCGCAGCGTGTACACGCCGGGTTCGGCGGTGGGCGTGGCCGCGGTGGTGTTCGTACGGACGTCGGAGCCGCCCTGCTTCTCGGTCATGCCCATTCCGGCCAGCAGGCCGCGCTTCTCGGTGGGCACCCGCAGCCCGGGCTCGTACTCCCGGCTCGTCAGCAGCGGTTCGTAGACCTTGGCGAGCTCCGGCTGGGTGCGCAGGGCGGGGACGGCCGCGTACGTCATCGACGTGGGACAGCCGTGCCCGGCCTCGGTGTGCCCCCACACCAACCCGCCGGCGCTGCGCACGACATGGGCGCCGGGGCGGTCGTCCGCCCAGGGCGAGCCCGCCAGGCCCTCGGCGACCGCGGCCCGCATGAGGTGGTGCCAGCTGGGGTGGAACTCGACCTCGTCGATCCGGTGTCCGTAGCGGTCGTGCGTGCGCAGCACCGGTTCGTTCCGGTTGGCCTGCTCGGACCACTCCTGCGCCTCGGCGCTCCCGGCGCGCAGTCCGAGCCGCCTGATCCCCTCCTCGGCCCAGCCGGCGCCCTCCCGGCGCAGCCCTTCCAGCAGGGCCGCGTCCTCGGAGGCGTCGTAGGGGGCCAGGGGAGAGGCCTGGTTGATGACGTCGTGGGTGGCGTGCTGCGGCTGGGGCGGCAGCGGCGCGGGTATCGAGACCATGGCGCCATGTTGCATCTTCCGTGCGGTCGTAGCAATGATGCAACAAGAAGGCGCACGTACAGTACGTGACCATGCGGATGAACGTGTCAGTGCCGTCCGGCGAGGTCGACCTGCGGCCGCTGTCCGCGCGGTCGGTCGTGCTGAGCCTGCTGCTGGGCGCGCACCCGCCCGAGCTCCCGGTCAAGGACCTGGTCCGGCTGGTGGAGCCCTTCGGGGTCGGCGGCTCCACGCTGCGGGCCGCGCTCAGCCGGATGGTGGCCGCCGGTGACCTGCGGCGCACGGACGCCGTCTACGGGCTCAGCGACCGGCTGCTGGCCCGCCAGCGCCGCCAGGACGACGCGGTGCACCCCCGCACGCGCGCGTGGAGCGGCGACTGGGAGATGGTCGTCATCACGGCGACCGGCCGGGGCCCCGCCGAACGCGCCGATCTGCGCGCCCGGTTGACCGCCCTGCGCCTGGCCGAACTCCGTGAGGGCGTCTGGCTGCGCCCCGCCAACCTCGGCCGGCCCCTTCCGGCCGACCTGGAGGGCGTGACCCAGACCTACACCGCCCGCCCCGACCTCCCCCCGGAGGAGCTGCTCGGCCGGCTGTGGCCGCTCGACACCTGGGCCGCCACCGCCCGTTCCCTGCTCGCGCACATCGCCGAGGCCCACCGCCCGGCCGACCGTCTCACCGCCTTCGCCGCGGTCGTACGCCATCTGCTCACCGACCCCGTACTGCCCCCCGAACTCCTCCCGCCCGACTGGCCGGGCCGGACGCTGCGGGCCGCGTACGCGGACTACCAGCGCGAGATCACCGGGTCGGTGTGGAGGCAGGAAACCGACGCATAGCGTGTCCGTCTGCCCGGTGGGACGGTGCCGCGCTGCCAGTGCCTGTGTGGCAGTCGCTGTCGGCGTCGTGCGGAGCTGCGGTCCCCTCCGCTCGGTCGTCTCCCGCTCGGTGACCGTCCAGTCGGCCAGCAGGTGGAGCGCCTCGTAGCGGAGGGTGAGGTCGCCGACCACGGGGTGGCGGAACTCCGTGCTGCTGGTGGCCAGGTCCGGCCGCCGACCGCCCGCTCGAAGACGCCCGTGTACCGGGCCCGACCCAGCGCGTTGGCCCCGAGGGTGTCGAGGTGCCCGTTCTGCACGATCGCCGGGGCGGTGACCATGGCGTCCATCAGCGACTGCACACCCGGGGGACCTGCCCGCCGGCCGGACGCCGCAGGCCCGGCGACGTCCCCACGCTCGATCTGGACGTAGTACTCGGGACTCACCCCGGCCGGCAGCGCGACCTCCTCACGGCGCAGCCCGGCGACGCGACGACGCCGGCAGGCCCACTTGGTCGGGGGTGATCTTCGCTCGGCGGGTCATCAGGAAGTCCCTGATGTCCTGGGCGATCTCCATGACGCCAGGCTAGGCTCGGTCCCGCCGCCGACGCAGGGGCTGCTGGTACCCCCCATCGGCAGCGTCTCCCACACCCGTGCCAAACCCCCCAGTGCGGAGGGTGTCGCCGCACCGACCGGTCGAGTGCACCACGACGACACCAGGGAGCGACCGATGGAAGCCATCACCTTCCCCAACGGCCCGATCACCATGGCCGGCCACCTCCACCTCCCGCCGGACCTCGATCCCGGGCGCGGCCACGCCGCGATCGTCACCGTCCATCCGGGCGGCGGCGTCAAGGAGCAGACGGCCGGCCTCTACGCGAGCAAACTGGCCGAACAGGGCTTCGTCACGCTCGCCTACGACGCCTCCCACCAGGGCGAGAGCGGCGGCGAGCCGCACTTCCTCGAAGACCCGGCGGCCCGGGTCGAGGACGTCCGCGCCGCCGTCGATCACCTCCAGACGCTCGGCCACGTCGACCCCGAACGCATCGGTGTCCTCGGCATCTGCGCCGGTGGCGGCTACGCCGTCAATGCCACGATGACCGACCACCGCATCAAGGCGGTCGCCACGGTCAGTTGCCTCGACATCGGCACCGGCTACCGCCAGGGCTGGTACGGCACCGACCCCGCCTCCGCCGCGGTCCCGGCCCTGGAGGCCGCCGCCCGGCAACGCACCGCCGAGACCCAGGGCGCCGAGCCCGCCCACCTCCCCTACGTCCCGTGGGAGCCGGACGAGGACACCCCGCGCGATCTCGTGGAGGCGCACGACTACTACCTCACGCCTCGCGCCCAGCACCCCAACGCGCAGAACAAGAAGCTCTTCGCCAGGAGCCTGTCCAAGATCTTCGCGTTCGACGCGTTCCACCTGGTCGAGGACCTGCTCACCCAGCCGATCCTCATGGTGGCCGGCAGCGAGGCGGGCTCGCTGTGGCACTCCACCGGGCTGCACGCACGGGTACGCGGTCCGAAGCGGCTCGTGGTCGTCGACGGCGGCACCCACATGGACTTCTACGACGTCCCCAAGTACGTCGACCGCGCCGTCGAGGAGGCGACCCCCTTCTTCACCGACCACCTCGCCGCCGGGAGCACCCCTCAGGCCTGAGGGCCGCCGCCCGCGACCGGACGACGGCCCCTGCTGCGGACACACCTGTCAGGACCGGTGGTACTGCTCCGGCACCCGCACCGCGCCCCCGAGCTGCCGCGCCGCGTGCCGGGCCCACGACGGGTTGCGCAGCAGCTCCCGGCCCAGCAGCACCGCGTCGGCCTCGCCGTTGGCCACGATCTTGGCCGCCTGCTCGGCCTCGGTGATCAGGCCGACGGCGGCGAGCGGCATGCGCGTCTCGGCCTTCACCCGGGCGGCGAAGGGTACTTGGTAGCCGGGGCCGGTCGGGATGCGGACACCCGAGGCGTTGCCGCCGGTGGAGACGTCGAGCAGATCGACGCCGTGGGCGTGCAGCTCGCCGGCGAAGCGGACCGTGTCGTCGGGGGTCCAGCCGCCGTCCTCCAGCCAGTCGGTCGCGGAGATCCGGAAGAACAGCGGCTTGTCGTCCGGCCACACCTCCCTTACGGCGTCGACGACTTCGAGGGCGAAGCGGGTGCGGTTCTCGTACGAGCCGCCGTAGGCGTCGGTGCGGTGGTTGGAGTGCGGGGAGAGGAACTCGTTGATCAGATAGCCGTGGGCGCCGTGGATCTCGGCGATCTCGAAACCGGCGTCGAGCGATCGCCGGGCGGCGGCCGCGAACTGGCCGACGATCTCCTGGATCTGGCCTACCGTCAGTTCGTCGGGCTCGGGGTGCCGATCGTCGAACGCGACCGGGCTCGGCGCCAGCGACCGCCAGCCGTACGCGTCCGGACCGAGCGGCGCGCCGCCCTTCCAAGGCTGGTCCGTGGCCGCCTTGCGGCCGGCGTGTGCCAGCTGGATCGCGGGCACCGTGCCCTGCGCGGACAAAAAGCGCGTGATCCGGCGGAACGCCTCGACCTGGGTGTCGTTCCAGATTCCCAGGTCGTACGGCGAGATCCGGCCCTCGGGCGAGACGGCGCTGGCCTCGACGACGATCAGGCCGGTGCCGCCCGCGCGTGCCGCGTAGTGGGCGAAGTGCCAGTCCTGCGGGACACCCGCGAGCGGACCTTCCGGAGCGGCCGAGTACTGGCACATCGGGGGCATCCAGACCCGGTTCGGGATGGTCACTTCACGCAGGGTGTAGGGCTCGAAGAGCGCACTCACGGCCGACTCCATTCATCACGGGACCGGTGATCACTCGTACGATAGTCATCGTAGTATGGCGTGTGTCAAACTACGAGAGGTCTCGTACCATGGAGGTCCGGGACGAACGGGGTCAGGACGAGTCCAGGACGCAAAGGAGCCCGCCGTGACCAGCACCGCCGCGACCAGTCGCGACCTTCCGCACCCCGTGCGCGACGAGATCCGCCTGGAGGCCGTGCTGCACGCGCTCTCCGAGCCGCTGCGGCTGCAGATCGTGCGCGAACTCTGTGCCGAGGCCGACGAACTCGCCTGCTCGTACTTCGACCTGCCGGTCACCAAGTCCACGACCACGCACCACTTCCGGGTGCTGCGCGAGAGCGGGGTCATCCGGCAGGTCTACCGGGGCACGGCCAAGATGAACGCCGTGCGCCGGGACGATCTGGACGAGCTGTTCCCGGGACTACTGGACAGCCTCCTCGCCGCCGCCGACCGGCAGGCCGCCCGACTCGGCGCGGGTGGCTGAACCGGCCTTCGCCGGACGGCGGTTGAACAGCAGGTTCAGGACGATCGCCGTCAGGGCGCCCGCGCTGATGCCGCTGTTCATCACCGTCTGGAACCAGTCAGGAAACTTCGCGTAGACCGTGGGCACGCCCACCGGCAGCATGCCGACGCCCACCGGCACGGCCACCACCGTCAGGTTGTGATTGCCCGTGAAGTCGACCCGGGCCAGCGTCCGCAGCCCGCTCGCCGCGACCGTCCCGAACATCACCAGGCCCGCGCCGCCGAGGACCGGCGCCGGGATCGCCGCGACCACCGCGCCCAGCTTGGGCAGCAGGCCCAGCAGCACCAGGATGCCGCCGGCCGCCGCCACCACCCAGCGGCTGCGCACCCGGGTCATGCCGACCAGGCCCACGTTCTGCGCGTACGCCGTGTACGGGAAGGTGTTGAAGACACCGCCGAGGATCGTGGACAGGCCGTCGGCGCGCAGCCCGTCGGCCAGCGACCGCGGCTCGACCTTCCGCCCGGTCAGCTCGCCCACCGCGATCAGGTCACCGGTCGTCTCGGTCATCGTCACCAGGGCCACCACCAGCATGGAGACGATCGCGGACGCCTCGAACGTCGGCTCCCCGAAGTGGAACGGCGTGCTGATCCCCACCCAGTCGGCGTCCCCGACGCCGCCGAAGTCCGTGAAACCGAAGGGGACGGCCGCCGCCAGCCCCACCGCGATGCCACTGAGCACCGCCACCCGGCTCAGGAAAGGCGGCGCGAACCGCTGCACGCCGATCACCACGGCGAGCACGAAGGCCGCGAGCGCCAGGTTCTTCGGCTCGCCGAAGTCCTTCGCGCCGAGGCCGCCCGCGGCCCAGTTGCCCGCGACCGGCAGCAGCGACAGGCCGATGATCAGGATCACCGTGCCGGTGACCAGCGGCGGGAAGAAGCGCAGCAGTCTGCCGAAGACCGGAGCGAACAGCATGATCGCGAGTCCCGCGACGATCACGGAACCGTAGATCGCGGGCAGTCCGCCGCCCGTCGTGCCGATCAGCACCATCGGCGACACGGCGGCGAACGTACAGCCCTGCATGATGGGCAGCCGCACGCCGAACCGCCAGAAGCCGACGCACTGGATGAGGGTCGCGATACCGCACACCAGCAGATCGGCGGTGATCAGATACGCCAGGTCGGCGGGGGACAGCTTCAGCGCGTCGCCCACGATCAGCGGAACCGCGACGGCGCCCGCGTACATCGCGAGGACGTGCTGCAGGCCGAAGGCGGTCAACTGCCGTACGGGCGGGACCTCGTCGACGGGATGTACGGGTGCGGTCGAAGCCATGGGCGCCGCTACGAGGGCGACGAGGACGTCGAGGGCTCCGCGGGCCGGGTCGCCTGCGGAGGCGGCGCGGTGTGCGAGGGCGGTGTGAGCGCCGTGCCTGCCGCCGTCAGCAGTGAGTCCCAGTCGGCCAGTTTGACCGTGCTCCGCCCGAGCCGGGCCCCGAGTTCCGCCTCGGCCCGCTCGATGGCCTGCCAGCCCGCCCACTCGACCGGCTCGATCCCCTCGGCCCGGAGCGCCGCGACGGGATCCGACGGCACGTCCTTCGTGACGAGGACGGGCGCGTCCGCCAGCAGGGACAGCGCCGTCTCCTTGGCGCACGGACGGTTGGTGCCGATGACGCCCGTCGGGCCCCGCTTGATCCACCCGGCCACGTACTCGCCCGGTGAGGCGACGGGGCCGCGCATGACACGCCCCTCGGTATGGGGCACGGTCCCGCTCGCGGCGTCGAACGGCAGCCCCTCCAGCGGCACCCCGCGATACCCCACCGAGCGCAGCACCAACTGCGCCCGCACCTCCTCGAACTGCCCGGTTCCGGTCACGCCGCCCTGCCCGTCCGGCACCGTCCGCTCGAAGCGCACCGCGCCCACCCGTCCGTCGTCGGCCAGGAGTTCGACCGGGCGCAGGAAGAAGCGCAGCCGGATCCGGCGTGCCGCGTCCCCGGGCGGCCGCTCGGCCCAGCCGCGCAGCACCTCCACGTTGCGCCGCTGCGCGGCGGGCAGCCCGGAGGGATCGGCGTAGGCCGGGTCCAGCGCCAACTCCGCGGGATCCACCACGACCTCGGTGTCGGGCAGACTGCCCAGCTCGCGCAGCTCCTTCGTGGTGAAACGCGCCTGCGAGGGGCCGCGCCGGCCCACCATGTGGACCTCGGACACGTGGCTGGCCGCCAGCGTGGTCAGCGCCCCCTGCGGCATGTCGGTCGGGCTCAGCTCCGCCGTGCCGCGCGCCAGGATCCGCGAGACGTCCACCGCGACATTGCCGACGCCGATGACCACGGCCGACCGGGCGCCCCGTACGAAACCGGCATCGGCGGAGTCCGGATGCGCGCTGTACCAGGACACGAACTCGGTCGCCGACCAGCTGCCCGGCAGATTCTCGCCGGGAATGCCGAGGTGCCGGTCGGTGGCGGCGCCCACGCAGTACACGACCGCGTGGTACAGCTCCCGCAGTCGCTCGACCGGCAGCCCGCCGGGGCCGCCGATCCGGACGCCGCCGAGGAAGCGCACCCGCTCGTGCTCCAGCACCGTCCGCAGGTTGCCCTGCAGCGACTTGATCTTCTCGTGGTCGGGGGCCACTCCGTACCGCACCAGGCCGTACGGGCACGGCAGCCGGTCCAGGACGTCCACGAGCACGTCGGGATCCTGCTGGACGAGAGTCTGGGCGGTGTAGCACCCGCTCGGCCCGGATCCGACAACGGCGACACGCAGCACGGCGGGACTCCTTCCCCGGAGACCGGAGGAGATCGCTGGTGGCTCCAGCATCGCACCGCTGGGGCTCGGCTGACAGGGTGCAGGCGGGTGACGGGGACGTGTGTCCGTTCTCATCGAGTGTGATCATGAGGTTACGTTGCGTGTGTGCTCGAAGCATCCTTTCTTGGTCTTTCCGACCGCCACGCGGAGGACGGCACGGTGTCCGTGTGGCCCGCGTGGGAGGTGCGGGAGCACGAGGGTGCCACGTCCTGGTTCCACGTGCGGCTGGCCTTCGACGACGGGGCCCAGGTCGACGCGCTGGCCGTGTTGTGCGGGGAACAGGTGTCCATCGAGGACGTCAGGGCCGAGCCCGCGCTCTCCCTGGACGACCTGACGGCGCTCGCCGACTGGATCGAGGGCCCGCTGTTCGAGGCGTGCGCAAGAGCGGATGCCGCCTGCGCGACCGGCGAGGGTGGCGAAGCCGCGGAGTTCCTCGCGTCGAGCCGCGCTCGCCCGGCCTGGCCGCGCGGCGTCGAGGGGCGCCGGCGCGTCGCGCTGGAGTACCGCGCCGCCCAGGAGGCCGGCGTCGACCCGGTCCTCGCGGTGATGTGCGCGACCGGGCACAGCCGCCGCAGGTCGCTCCGGCTGATCGCGCAGGCCCGTGACGCAGGCTTCCTGACCCCGCGTCACGCCCGGCCCTGAGCCGCCGCACGGCTTGCCGGGTCCGGGCTACTCCGGCCGGTCGTCCGTCGCGAAGAACCGGGACAGGTCCGTCTCGCACGTCCCGGCGGACGGCTCGGTCCCGGGCGGCATGCCGAGCTCCCAGTCGAGCCCGTACCGCTTGAACAGCTCGGCCCGCAGCACCGGGACCGGCATCGGCACACCCGGCACCAGCGCCGCGAACACGGCCCCCATGAGCAGGGCGCGCAGCATCGGGTAGTCGCCCGCGACGTCCCGCGAGCCGCACCGGCCGACGGTGTCGCTCAGCAGCTCCGACAGGCGCCGCTGCTCCGGGCACTGCACGAAACCCTCGGCCTGCAGGAGCCCGGCCATGTGCTGCCGCATCAGTACGGGCCGGTCGCGGGCCAGGCCCAGGATCGCGTCGATCGCCCGGGCCAGCCGTTCCCGGCCGTCCTCGGTGCGCGGCTCGCGCTCCAGCGCCTCCTCCAGCGTGCGGTGCATCAGCCGGTGCACGGCGGACTGCACCAGCTGGCGCTTGCCGGGAAAGTAGTACGACACCAGTCCGCGGGCCGAACCCGCTCGATCCGCGATATTGCCCAAGGTCGTGGCCTCGAACCCGTGCTCCCCGACCAGTTCGACCGCGGCTTGCAGCAGCCGCTCCCGGGAACGGCGGCGCAACTCTTCATTGACCGAGGCGCTGCGCGGGGACATGCTGTAACTCCTGCGTTGACTGGCTGCCAGCCAACTATACTCAACGCGCCAGGCCCGGCTCTTCGTGCGGGCCCGCTCAGGGCTGCCGTCCGTCTGGGGCGACACGGGGGATCGTCTCAGACGGGCGGCCACTTCTGTCTCACGTCGGCCGCCACGTCCCTGCAGTGGGAGGACGGGGCCGGGCCGAGGAGGCGCGCGGACATGGAACAGGAACAGCGGATGCTGGCCGGAATCACCGAGATGGTCGAGGACGAGCGCAGTCTGCGCGCCGCGCTCGGCTCAGGTGAGATCGACGACGCGACGGAGCAGCACCGGCTCGGCGAGCTGGAGCGTGAACTCGACCGGTGCTGGGACCTGCTGCGCCGGCGCCGCGCGAAGGAGGAGTTCGGGGAGAACCCGGACGACGCCCGGGTGCGCCCCTCGTCCCAGGTCGAGGGACACCGGGGCTGAACCGCCGGCGCGCTCAGCCCACCAGGTCCAGCACCGGCAGCAGCGCGTCCGGCCGCTCGGTCACCGGCAGATGGTCGACGAAGTGCACCCGGCAGCCCAGCGCCACCGCACCGCCGTCGGCCGGCCGGCTGTCGCCGACCATCAGCACGTCCCGCGGATCGGCGTCGAGCGCCGCGCAGGCGGCCGCGAACAGCCGCGGGTCCGGCTTCTGGATGCCGTGCTCGTACGACAGGACGTACGTCTCCACATAGGTGTCGAGGCCGTGCTCGCGGAAGATCGGGCGCAGGTCCCACCCGATGTTGCTGACCACGGCGACGCCGATCCCGCGCTCGCGCAGCGTCCGCAGCACCTCGGTGGCATCGGGGTACGGGGACCACGCGGCGGGGGTCATGTGCCGGTCGTACAGCGCGTCGTGCAGCCCGGGGTGGGGCAGCGGCACCCGACGGGACAGGCCCGTGTAGGCCGCCCGGTGCAGTTCGGCGCTCTGGTCGCGGACCGCCCACGCCTCGGTCAGCTCCGCCGGCACCTCGACCGGGAGCGCCCCGCCCGGCAGCGCGCCTGCCGCGTCCAACGCCCGCGCCGCCTCGGCCAGTTCCGGCTCCGGGAGGGTGAGGGCGGCGTCCGTGAGCGCGGCGCGCAGCCAGGACTCGGTGGACTCGGCGCGGAAGAGGGTTCCGGAGAAGTCGAAGAGCACGGCAGTCATGCACTGGACTGTACCGGCGCGGTTGTACACCGCGGGGTCCGGCTAGCCGAGGGCCCGGAGTCCCGGTACGAGGGCGATCAGGACCGGGATCACCGGGACCAGCGCGGCCGCCGCCGTCAGGCGCAGGCGGTGCAGGGCTGTGAGGCGGTCCGGGGGAGTGAGGAGCCGGTGCACGCGCTGCGGGACGTGCGCGTGCGGGGTGGGGCAGGGGCCGAACACGCCCCGGTCCTCGTTGAGTTCCACCAGTGCGAGCGCGGTCGTCAGCCGGCCGAAGCGGCGGGAGGCCATGTCGTCGGCGGCCAACTCCACCAGCCGGTGCATCTCGGCGCGGAACGCGGCGAACACCGGCACCTGCGGGAACCCGCCCGCCAGCGCCGCCGAGCAGTGCAGCAGCCAGTCGTGCCGGGCCTGCGCGTGCCCCTGCTCATGCGCGAGGAGGGCGTCCAGCTGCCGTCCCTTCAGACGGCGCAACGCGGCCGTGGTGATGACGAGTTGCGGTGTCGCGCCGGGCAGCCACCAGGCGTCCGGCCGCTCGCCCTCCAGCACCACGAGCGGCCCGCACACCGGCTCCTCGCCCGGCAACAGCGGCGCCCGCACGAGGAGTTCGGACCGCCGGTGACGCCGACGCGACCGCGCCCGTACGACCTCACGGACCAGCATCGCCGCGCTCCACAGCCCGCCGCAGGCGAGCGCCACCGCCGTCGTCGCCGCCCACGGACCGGTCGCGCCGAGGGCGTACGCGTCCACGACCGCGCGCGGAGCCGGGCCGAACACATGCCCGCGCACCGCCTGCCAGGCCGCCGCCGCGCTGAGCGTCATCGACAGCGCGCAGCACAGCAGCACGGCCGCCACCACGCACTGCCACACCCACAGCGCGACCACCGGTTCACGGTCCGGCCAGTCGGCCCGGGCGAGCAGCCGGGGAGCGGCGACGGCGGTCAGGGCGCCGAGCAGCAGCAGTGCCGCGGGGACCATCATGGTCAGCACCCTATGATCGGCGCCCCGTCCCGGGGTACGGTCCGCCGCGGCAAAGTGACGCAGGCAACGCCGGTCGTCCGGTGGATGCGAGCGCCGGGGTCACAGGGCCAGCAGCATCGCCACCATGCCGATGCCCATCGACAGCCGGCACGCCCGCGCGAGTTCGGGGCGGTCCCCCCAGCCGAGCACGCCACCGGTCACGCCCTTGGTCACCGCGGGGACGAGGCGGACGCCCGACAGCAGCACGTAGCCGGTGAAGTACAGCAGCAGGGCGCCTGTCACCAGGGGGATTCCGGCGCCGCCGGACGCGTGGTGTGCGGCGGCGGGTGTCGTCGCCATCACGACCGCCATGTAGACCATCGCCGCCGTGCCCACCAGGTGGTGCAGATGGTGCCGACTGCCGCGCGCGGCCCACAGGGCGCGCAGCCCGGCCGCCCCGAACACCGCCGCGTACAGCGGCCACGTCCACGACGGCGGTGTGATCACGGCCGTGGGCACGGCCATCGCGGCCATGCCGAAGCCCATCAGCGCCTCGCCGCCCGCGGCGCGCCGCTGCTCCTCGACCCTGCTGCGCATGCGCAGCAGACAGTAGGCGCCGGTCGCCGCGCACAGCGCGACCAGCAGCCAGCCGGGCGAAGCCGGTCCGTGCACGCGTGCCTCCCCGCTCCCGCTCGCCGTCCCGTCGTAGGTGAGATGCCCGGGACACGCGGCGCGCACGCGAGCGCAAGGGAGTACACGGGGAGCATGCGGTGGAGCACAGCAGGTGAGGAGCCTGGCACTCGTCCCTTCGGAGAAATACTTTACAGGTAAAGCACATGCTGAATTGATGGGTGTGAGCCGTGCGAACTCGCCTCCTCGGCCCGCACGTTGTGGCGCCGGCCGGCCATGCTCACCCCGATCGCCGCCCGCACCGCCCTCGGCTGCGCGCTCGCCGGATACGCCTCCCTCGCGCTCGGCGTCGGCCGCCCCTACTGGGCCCTGGTCACCGCGGCCTCCCTCTACCAAGCCAACGTCACCCTCACCTGGAGCCGGGGCGTCCAGCGCGTCGTCGGCAACCTCCTCGGCGTCCTCGCCTTCGCCGCCGTCGCCCCGCTCGCCCACCTCCAATCGGCGGCGCTCGTGCTGTGCTGCCTCGCCCTCAACTTCGGAGCCGAGGCGCTGATCGGCCGCAACTACTGGCTCGGCAGCGTCTGCGTCACCCCGATGGCGCTGCTCATCACCGAGTTCGCCCGCACTCAGGACCCCGCCGAGCCGGTCACCGAGCGGGTCGCCGACACTCTCCTCGGCGCCCTGGCCGGCTTCGTCGCGGCCGTGGCCGTCACCAACAGGCGGGCCGGCGACCGCGTCGAGCAGGCGCTGACCGCCGCCGAGCGAGCCCGGGAGCGCGCCGCCCGCCTGCTTGCCGAGCCGCGGCCCGCGCCCCGCGCTGGAGGCGGCCCGCCGCGCGCTCGCCGCCGCGCCGGCCGAACTGCGCGCCACGGCGGACGCCGCGTCCGGCGAGTGGTGGCAACGCGCACTGCCCCAGGAGCGGGTCGTGCTCGCCGAGCAGTCCGGACACCGTACGCTCGCCGCGACGGTACGACGCCAGGGACTGCACTTCCAGGCCGGTACGCGGGCGACGCAGACGACAGCGACAACGGAGGACGGACGGCCATGACGGCGAGCAACGGACGACCGGCGGCCGCACAGGACACGGCAGGACGTGACACCGTGGCCGCGGTCGTCCGGCAGTGGCAGGCCGTCCATCCCGAACTGGACACCGGACCCATGGAGGTCATCGGCCGCATCAACCGCTGCGCCGCCCTCCTGCAGCAGGCCGAGGACGCCCCGCTGCGCCGGGCCGGCCTGAGCCGCCCCGAGTTCGACCTGCTCGGGGCGCTGCGCCGCACCGGCCACGAACTCACCCCGAGCGAGCTGACCAGAGAGACCTACTCCTCTGGGGCCGCCGTCACCAAGCGCCTCAAGCTGCTGACCGAGCGCGGACTGGTCGAGCGCCGCGGCGACACCCGGGACCGTCGCGTCGCCCACGTCCGCCTCACCGACGCCGGCCGCGAGCTCGTCGACGACATCCTGCCCGAGCAACTCGCCTACGAGACCGCCGTGTTGTCCGTCCTCGCCCCCGAGGGCCGTGGCGAACTGGCGGGCCTGCTGGCCGACTTGCTCGGCCGTCTGGAGAGCCGGACGGCCGGGCTGCGGGGCTGAACGCGGCCGCGTGCACGGGCGAGCGCGGTCAGCCCTCGTCGCCCGCCCGGTGCACCCCGAAGGTCGCGCCCTGCGGATCGCGCAGCACCGCGATGCGCGGGCCGTCCGGCACCGTCGCGGGCTCCACGACGACCTGGCCGCCGGCCCCGACGGCCACCTGCGCCGTCGCGTCCACGTCCTCCACCGCGAAGTACGGCATCCAGTGCGGCGGCACCTGCGGCGGGAACCGGTCGCCCATGTCCGCCATCCCGCCGAAGTCCTCGCCGCCGAGACCCCACTGCGTGTACCACTGAGAGGCGTTGACACTCCATCCGAAGACCGTCGTGTAGAAGTCCTTGGCCCGGTCGGTCTCCCGGGTCGCCAGCTCCACCCAGCCCAGCGAGCCCGGCGCGTTGAACAGCCCGGCCCCCGGGAAGGCCCGCGCCTGCCACAACTGGAACGCCGCGCCCGTCGGATCGACCGCCACCAGGAAGCGGCCCGCGTCGAACACGTCCATCGGCCCGAGGACGATCGTCCCGCCGGCCTCCTCGACCTTCCGCGCCGCCGCGTCCGCGTCCGGCACCGCGAACGACACGTTCCACGCGACCGGTTGGGACTCCTGGTACAGCGGGCTGAGCGCGGCGACCGCCGCGTCCCCGAGGCGCGCCATCGTGTAACCGCCCGCCTCTTCGCGCGGATCCGTCTCCGGACGCCAGCCGAACAGGTCCGTGTAGAACCGCTTGGCGCCCTCCAGATCACTGGTGCCCAGTTCGGCCCAGCAAGGTCCGCCGGGAACCGGCTTGTCGAACGTCATGGCACTCCCTCGGTCGGGCTCCGACCCTTCCACTTCACGCTAGTCCCACCCACTGACAGCGGCTATCGGGAAACCCCTCGCCCGGAACACCGCCATGGACGTACGCTCGCTCCCGTACCGCAACGCATGGCGGCCCTCCCCGAACGGTTTCCGACCGGAGGTCACGCATGCCCGAGGTACGCCCCTTCCACCGCGACGACCGCGATCAGCTGACCGACCTGGTCAACGCCCATGTCGCCGCCGTCGTCCCCGGTGTCTCCGTCTCCGTGAACACGGTGCTCACCAGCCTGGAGAGGCAGCCGGACGAGATCGTCACCGACCCCTGGGTGAGCGAGCGCGGCACGCTCGTCGCCGTGGAGCACGGGCACGTGGTCGCCGCGGCCCATCTGCTGCGCTACGGCGCCGACGCCGAGGTCGGCGCCTCCTACCGGGACACGGGCGAGGTGGGGTGGTTCGTGTGGCATCCGCCGGCCTCCTTCCGGCCCGACACCGAGCGGGCCGCCGACCTGCTGATGGCCGCCTGCCTGGCCCGGCTCGCCCGCTGGGACGTCCGGGTCCGCGGGGCCTCCGGCGATGTGCCCGCCCCCGCCGTCTACGGCCTGCCCCGCCCCTGGCCGCACGTCCGGGCCGTCTTCGAACGCGCCGGGTTCCGGCACACCGGGGACACCGAGGTGATCCTCGTCGCGCGGGTGGCCGACCTGCCCCGGCCACCGGCGCGGCCCGGTGCCACGGTCGAGCGGACGGTGGGGGAGTGCGGCACCCGCTTCACCGCGTACGAGGAGGGTCGCGCTCAAGGCTTCGTCGAGGTCGACACGTCCCTGACCCGTCCCGAGCGCCTGGCCCGGAGCACGGGACTGGCCGACATCGGGAACCTCCGCATCGACCCGGGGCGCCGCGGAGAGGGGGTGGCACACCGGCTCCTGGCCGACGCGGCCGACTGGCTCCGGCTGTGCGGGGTGGACCGCCTCCTGGCGTACGAGGGAGCGGACGACCGCGCCTCGATCGACCGTCTGCTCGCCGCGGGCTTCACCGAGCTCACGCGCACGGACCGGGGCTGGGAGCACCGCCCTTGACGACGCTCCTGATCCGAACGAAAGACCCTAGATCCCCGGCCGGTACCGCAGCGGGTGGTCCGCCGGGATCTCCACCAGAACGATCCGCGTCCCGTCCGGATCGGCGATCCACATCTCGACCAGACCCCAGGGCTCCTCGACCGGAGGCCGCAGGATCTCCACGCCCTTCGCCAGCAGTTCCTCGTGGGCGGCGGTCACGTCCGCGACCTGGAGCCACAGTCGGACGTCGGGTGAGGAAGGGGTGTCCGAGCGGCCGGAGAGCTCCAGGAAGCCGCCGCCGAGGAAGTAGACGGTGCCGCGCTCCGGGCCCGTACCGAACTCGCGGTAGACGGCGAGGCCGAGTCGGTCGCCGTAGAAGACACGGGAGCGTTCGGGGTCGCTCGGCCGCAGAAGTGTCCGGCTGCTGAGTACGTGCACCATGCACCCGGAGCCTAGTGGCAGGGTTACTCTCGTCCCTGCCGTGCCGCGCCACAGAATCGGAGACCCATCCCCATGGACACCGCCGCCACCGGAGAGATTTTCCGTGACGCCACCGACGCCGACGTGGACGCGCTCGTCGCGCTGATCGAGTCGGCGTACCGGGGCGACTCCAGCCGGGTCGGATGGACCACGGAGGCGGACATCCTGGAGGGCCAGCGGACCGACCCGGAGGGCGTGCTCCAGGTCATCAAGTCGCCCGACAGCAAGCTGCTGACGGTGGAGCGGGAGGGCCGGATCGTCGCCTGCTGCCAGCTAGAACACCGTGGTGAGCACGCCTACTTCGGCATGTTCGCGGTCAGCCCCGTGCTGCAGGGCGCGGGCCTGGGCAAGGTGGTGATCGCACAGGCCGAGCGGCTGGCCCGCGCGAGCTGGGGCGTCACCGAGATGCACATGACGGTGATCTCCGTACGCGACGACCTGATCGCCTGGTACGAGCGCCGCGGCTACCGCCGTACGGGACGGATGACGCCCTTCCCGTACGGCGACGAGCGCTTCGGCATTCCGCAGCGCACCGACCTGCAGTTCGAGCTGCTGGTCAAGGAACTGGCCTGACCGTCGCCCCTGTCCGGTAGCCCTTGTCCGGTCGGCACGCCGTGGAGCCGCCGGTCTTCACGCCGTGAAGCGGCCGGTGCGCTTGATCTCCGGGTAGTCCGTCGTCGCGCCGTCCAGTTCCAGGGCCCGGACGAGCCGCAGGTGGTCCTGCGTGTTCACCACCCAGCCGATGATCCTCAGGTCCGCCTTGCGGGCGTGCTCCACGACCTCCAGGGTGATCCGGCGGATGTTCAGGCACAGGGTCGTGGCCCCCACCGCCGTGGCGCGGTCCACGACGTCGGTGCCGTAGCGGCTGGCGACGAGCGCGGTGCGCACGCCGGGCACCAGGCGGGCGATCTCGGCGATCGCCTCGTCGTGGAACGAGGACACCTCCACCCGCGAGACCAGATCCCGGGCGAGCATCACCTCGGCCAGCGCCCGGGCCGCCGCCACGTCCTTGATCTCGGCCTGCAGCGGCGCCTGCACGGCGTCCAGGACCTCCTCGAAGACCGGCACGCGCTCACCCCGGCCCGCGTCCAGGGCGCGCAGTTCGGCGAGGGTCTTCTCGGCGATCGGGCCGGCGCCGTCGGTCGTGCGGTCCACCTCCGCGTCGTGCATGACGACGAGCGCGCCGTCCTTGCTCAGATGGAGATCCAGTTCGATGAGGTCGAGGCCGGCCTGCTGGGCGGCGACGAAGGAACGGAGGGTGTTCTCGGGCTCGACGCCCATGACTCCGCGGTGACCGATGGTAAGGAAGTTCAAGATTCAACTCGCTTCCGTCGACGGCGGCTCGGCGTCCGCGCGGAGCGGACGGACCACGTCCGCGCGGCAGAGTCGCAGCCTAATCGCCTGGTCTGCGGTTGAACCCGTGCGTACACACGGGATTGGGGTGAAGGTCGCGGGGTAGCCGCCCCGAGCGCGCTCGACGATCACCCTGGCGTGGGCGAGTCTCCCGGAGATTGACCGGCTGGATCCGTACGGTCCCCCGCGCTCCGCCCCGGCGCCTCGACCGGCGCTGGTGTCACGGTGGAAGTGAGCGCCGTCACGGTGTCTCACAGGAAAAAGAGCGGTGACCATGGGGGGCGGCAGAATAATTTTCGGATCAGTCTCTTGCTGGAAGAATGGCCGTATGCGTACAGTCCTACCGCTAGCTTCTCGCGTGGAGGATGGGTCATGACGGAAATTCTTGTGCAGGTGGGTCCGGAGGGACAGGTTCCTCCCGTCAGCAGGGTGATCGAGCACCCCGCATGGCCCGTGCTCAAGGATGTGGTGGAGCAGATCCGGCCATGGCAGTCCAAGGACGGTTCGATCGACTTCGAGGCCGAGGGCGCCCCGGACCGGGCCGACGCCGAGCTGGCGGTGCGCCGGGTCGTCGACGCCGTCGAGGAGCTCTCCCCGCTGCTCCCGCACGACGCCGACTACCACGAGGCCCTCGTCAAGGACCTCCGTCGCTGGGCCGACGGCGGCTTCGAGGTGCCCGACTTCCTCGACTCGCTGCTGGCCTTCCAGCCTGCCGGGGGCCGCGCGGACGGTCTCCAGCACCTGGTCGTCTTCCCCATGTACACGCAGAACGGCAACCCGGACCGCAACCTGGAGGCGGTCGTCCTGCGCATGGTCTGGCCCGAGTGGCTGGCCGAGCTGGAGCGCACCCGGTACGACAACCCGCTGTTCTGCGGCATCAAGTTCGAGGACTTCACGGCGGGCTACGACACCAACTCCGCCGTCCTCTTCCCCGAGACCATAGCCGTGCGTGAGGCGCCGGAACGTTTCACCTGGGGTGGCATCTTCTGCGACCGCGAGGCCGCCCGTTTCCGCCGTGTCACCGACGCCGCCGTGGACATCCTGGGCCTGGAGCTGCCCGAGGACATCGCCGCGATGGTCCACGACCAGAAGCGCTGCGAAGAGGCCTTCGTGCTGTGGGACATGGTCCACGACCGCACCCACAGCCACGGCGACCTGCCGTTCGACCCGTTCATGATCAAGCAGCGCCAGCCGTTCTGGATGTACGGCCTGGAAGAGCTGCGCTGCGACCTCACCGCCTTCAAGGAGGCCGTGAAGCTGCAGGCCGACGGCGTCCCGCAGGCCCGCGACGTGCAGTACGCGGTGCTCTTCGACCGCATGTTCCGCTTCCCGCTCACCGGCGACCGCAACCGCAACTACGACGGCCTCGGCGGTCAGCTGCTCTTCGCCTACCTGCACAAGCACGACGTCGTCCGCTGGATCGACAACAAGCTCACCATCGACTGGGAGCGTGCCCCGCAGGTCACCAACCAGCTGTGCGGCGAGATCGAGAAGCTGTACCGGGACGGCATCGACCGCCCGAAGCTGGTGCACTGGTTCGCCGGCTACGAGCTGGTCTCGACCTACCTCGCCCCGCACCCGGGCTCCAAGTGGGCCAAGGGTCCCGACGCCCTGGACCTCACCCTGCCGCCGCGCAAGCTCGTGGATGACGTGCTTCCGGACGAGTTTCCGCTGAGCATGTTCTTTGAGGCACTGTCCAAGAAGCTGAAGAATGTGATCGCCTCGACCAAGGGCATCACGGCGGACAGCGCCGAGCAGGTCGCCGCGTGAGCGACCGCACCGAGAACGTCGCTCAGCAGGAGGCGAAGATGGGGAACGGGAACGGGCCACTGAGCGGAAAGGTGATCGCGGTGGCCGGCGCGGGCGGACCCGCCGGCCGGGCGGCGCTGCTGCGGCTGGCCGAGGCGGGGGCGACCGTCGTCGGCGCCGACAACGACCCGGAGCGCCTCTCGGAGGCCGTGGACGCGGCCCGCTACGCGTCCGGCGGCGCCACGGTCATCGGGGACACGGTCGACCTGCTCGACCTGCAGTCCACCCGTGACTGGGCCGCCCACATCGAGGAGGACTTCGGCCGAGTCGACGGCCTGGTCCACCTCGTCGGCGGCTGGCGCGGCAGCGAGACCTTCACCAAGACCAGCCTCGACGACTGGGACTTCCTGGAGCTGCTGCTGGTCAAGACCGTGCAGCACACCTCCCTGGCCTTCCACGAGGCGCTCCAGCGCAGCGACCGGGGCCGGTACGTCCTGATCAGCGCGGCCGGCGCGAGCACGCCGACCGCGGGCAACGCGGCGTACTCCGCCGCCAAGGCCGCGGCCGAGGCGTGGACGCTGGCCATGGCGGACTTCTTCCGCAAGGCGGGGCTCTCCGAGGGCGCCGAGGGGCCCACGTCCGCGGCTACGATCCTGGTGGTGAAGGCGTTGGTGCACGACGCGATGCGCGCCGAGCGCCCCAACGCGAAGTTCGCGGGCTTCACGGACGTCAAGGACCTGGCCGAGGCCATCACCGAGGTCTGGGAGAAGCCCGCCGCCGAAGTGAACGGAAACCGTCTGTGGCTGACCGAGAAGCCGTGAACCCTCCCAGGACCGACGCGCGTCGCCATCACGACCCAGAGGTCCGCGGTTTCGCCAGTGACAACTACGCCGGGGTGCACCCCGAGGTGTTCGCCGCCCTGGCCCTGGCCAACGGCGGCCATCAGGTCGCCTACGGCGAGGACGACTACACGGAGAACCTCCAGCGGATCGCCCGCAGCCATTTCGGCTCCACGGCCGAGGCCTTCCCGGTCTTCAACGGCACCGGCGCCAACGTCGTCGCGCTCCAGGCGGTCACCGACCGCTGGGGCGCGGTGATCTGCGCCGAGAGCGCGCACATCAACGTCGACGAGGGCGGCGCCCCCGAGCGCATGGGCGGCCTCAAGCTGCTCACCGTGCCCACGCCCGACGGCAAGCTCACGCCGGAGCTCATCGACCGGCAGGCCTGGGGCTGGGAGGACGAGCACCGCGCGATGCCGCAGGTCGTCTCGATCACCCAGAGCACGGAGCTGGGCACGCTCTACACGCCGGACGAGATCCGCGCGATCTGCGAGCACGCCCACGCGCACGGCATGCGGGTGCACCTGGACGGCTCGCGGATAGCCAACGCGGCCGCGTCCCTGAACGTCCCGATGCGGACGTTCACCAACGCGGTCGGCGTCGACATCCTCTCGCTGGGCGGCACGAAGAACGGCGCCATGTTCGGCGAGGCGGTCGTGGTCATCAATCAGGACGCCGTGCGCCGGATGAAGCACGTGCGCAAGATGTCGATGCAGCTCGCGTCCAAGATGCGCTTCGTGTCGGTGCAGTTGGAGGCCCTGCTCGCCAAGGACCTGTGGCTGCGCAACGCCCGCCACGCCAACGAGATGGCCCAGCGCCTCGCGGAGGGCGTGCGGGCGGTGCACGGGGTGGAGATCCTCTACCCCGTGCAGGCCAACGGCGTCTTCGCCCAGCTTCCGCACGACGTGAGCGAGCGGCTGCAGAAGCGGTTCCGCTTCTACTTCTGGGACGAAGGCGCGGGCGTCGTGCGCTGGATGTGCTCCTTCGACACGACCGAGGACGACGTGGACTCGTTCGTGGCGGCGCTCAAGGAAGAGATGGCCCGCTAGGGACAGCGCGTACTGCATAGATATGCGGCCACCCGAAAAGTCATTGACCATCGGGTGGCCGCATTCCTATGCTCTGCGGGCATGCAGCCGATCCAGCACACGCCCGACCTGTCCGCCTATTTGGCCGCGGACGAAGCCGTTGACCACCACCATCCGGTGGTGCGCGAGACGGCTGCCCGGCTGGCCGAGGACGTCCCCGACTCGTATGCCTATGCGCGAGCCGCATTCGAGTTCGTGCGGGACACCATCCCGCACTCGGCGGACTCGGGCGACCTGCGGGTCACCTGGCGCGCCTCCGACGTCCTGACGCGGCGCACCGGCATCTGTTACGCCAAGGCGCACGCGCTGGCCGCGCTGCTGCGCGCCGAGGACATCCCCACCGCGCTCTGCTACCAGCGGCTGGCGCACGACGACGGCGCCGGTCACGCCGTGCACGCACTGGTCGCGGTCCGCTTCAACGGGGCCTGGCACCGGCAGGATCCACGTGGCAACAAGCCGGGCGTCGACGCGCACTTCTCCCTCGACGGCGAGCGGCTGGCCTGGGTACCCGACCCGAAGTCCGGCGAGGTGGACTACCCGGTCCTGTACCCCGCACCCCACCCGGCCGTGCTCGCCGCCCTCAAGGCCGCACCCGACCGGTCACACCTGTGGAAGACGCTTCCCACAGCACTTTGAGCCACGGCGGCCGACTCCGCGCCGCGCACCCCGCCCGACCGGAGATGGGCCGAGGTGGCCGACCTCCCTGCCGTGAGTAGCGGGGGAGCAGGGGAAGTTGGGGTGGGCGAAGGCGGCCGGCAGTTCGCGCCGCTCCGACTCGCCCCCACCACGGATTCCCTCGGCCGCGCTGACCACGAATTGGCGGCCCCGCCGTCACAGCGGGCGGTCGCCGCAAGGGAGCGGCGCACGCCGCCGTCCCGGGTCGGGCGGTTGCTTCAGTTAGGTGAAGTGGCCGCCGGGCGTCGCGAGTTGACGCACCGCGCCGACGGGCAGCACCCCGTCGCAGGCGGTGGGCACCAGCCTGCGTCGGTCGAGGATTTCAGCCTGCGCCGGTCGAGGGGGTCAGCGGGCCTCCGCCGCGCGCAGTTCCTCCTGGGTCGGGGCCGTGCCGCCCATGTGGGCCGGCAGCCACCAGGAGTCCTCCGGGCCCTTGGGGCGCGCGGGGTAGGAACGCTGGGCCGTGTCCAGGAGGTCCTGGACGCGCTCGCGCAGTCGGCGCGTGATGGCGCCCGCGTACTGCTCGCGGGAGGCTTCGAGCGCCTCGCCGACGCGGATGGTGATCGGGGTGTGGCTGCGCTTGAAGTTGCGCGGGTGCCCCTTGGTCCACAGCCGCTGCGTGCCCCACACCGCCATCGGGACCAGCGGCACGCCCGCCTCCTGCGCGAGGCGCGCCGCACCCGACTTGAAGCTCTTGAGGGTGAAGGACTGCGAGATCGTGGCCTCCGGGAAGACGCCGATGACCTCGCCGGACTTCAGGGAGTCCAGCGCGTGCGCGTACGCCGCCTCGCCCTGGTTGCGGTCCACCGGGATGTGCTTCATCCCGCGCATCAGCGGGCCGGAGATCCTGTGGCGGAAGACCGACTCCTTGGCCATGAAGCGCACCAGGCGCTTCTGCGGGAGGGCCGCCAGACCGTTGAAGATGAAGTCCAGGTAGCTGATGTGATTGCTCACCAGCACGGCGCCGCCCGAGCGTGGGATGTTCTCCGAGCCCTTGCAGTCGATCTTGAGGTCCCAGGCCTTGAACATCGTCAGGGCGAGACCGACGACGGGACGGTAGACCAGCTCTGCCATGGGGGCGGTGGACCCTTTCTGCTCTGCCTGGGAAAGGGGTCTCCCGGCGCGAAAGTTACGCAGCCGTAGGTTTACGGCGTCTCGCAGATCGTGCCCGAAGAACGGACGGGTAGCCAGTCCTGGTGCCGCGGTTCGGCGAGATCCTCGTCACGTCGGCCTACGACCCACCTTGGTCTTCTAAGAGGCCCTTACTACGTACGTACTGTGATGCGCCCGGGCGAGCAGGGACAACTCGCGGACCGTGTACGGCGCGTGGCCGCCGCGGCCCATGAGTCGCCCATGGGCCGATGTCCCGGTCGAGCGCTCCGCAGGGGAAACTCGTCGGGGATGCGGGAATCTTCGCAGGCGCGTGAACGCTGTTGTGGAGATGCCGGATGTGCCGGAGGTGTCAGGGATATCGCGGATATCACATAAATCGGAGATACCGGAACAGGTGGACGGAAAGGGGGCGTTCGGGTGCGCGGGCGGAACGACGGGAAGCGGCTCGGGGCGGCCGAGTTGGGCGGCGCGCTCGGCGAACGCGCCACGCTCGTACAGTTCTCCAGCGCCTTCTGCGCCCCGTGCCGGGCGACCCGGCGCGTGCTCGGGGAGGTGGCCGCGATGGTTCCCGGCGTCGCGTACGTCGACATCGACGCCGAGGCGCACCTGGACCTCGTACGCGATCTGGAGATTCTGAAGACGCCCACCGTGCTAATCCTCGACGCGGACGGCCGGGTGGTGCGGCGCGCCACCGGACAGCCGCGCCGGGCCCACGTCATCGCGGCACTCGGAGAGGCGGTCTGACGGTCGTGCCGATCAAGGTGAGGCATCTCCCAGATGCCGGGACGTACTTGACTGCGTGTACCACCTATCGTCAGCCTGACCCCATGCCTACGGAACTCCTTCTCTTCGGGCGGGCCCACGTCGACCTGGTCCGGTACGCGAGCGCGCGCTGTCCGGGCCGTTGAGCGGCAACGGATCCTCCCCTCTCGGCCTCGCTCCACCCGGGGACCCTCGGGTCCCCTCCCGCAGAAGGACAACTCCATGACGGCCACGCCCGACCTCGGCGCCTTCCAACTCGCCTCGCCCGATCTGCTGCGCTCCGCCTTCCGGCGGCATGCCGCGGGTGTCGCGGTGATCACCGCCCGCGGCGACCTGGGGCCGGTCGGCTTCACCGCCACCTCCCTCAGCTCCGTCTCCGCGGAGCCCCCGATGCTCTCCTTCGCCATCGGCACCGGCGCCTCCAGTTGGCCCGCCGTGGCGACGACCGACCACGTCGGCGTCCACATACTCGGCGAGCACCAGCGGGAGCTGGCCGCGACGTTCGCCCGCAGCGGCGCCGACCGCTTCGGGGCGCCCACCGCCTGGCGGGAGGGGCCCGAGGGGGTCCCCGTGCTGGACGACGTCCTGGTCTGGCTGGTGTGCCGGATCGTCGCCCGCGTGCCCGCCGGCGACCATCGCCTCGTGCTGGCCGAGGTCGTCCTGGGCGACCCCGCGGGCACCGGCCGCCCGCTCCTCTACCACCAGGGGCGGTTCAGCGGTCTGCGGGATTGATCACCGCACGTCCGTCCTGCGGAGTCGTCGGGTACCGGTTACGCTGCGTTGCGAAGGTCACAGTTCAAAGCGCTTGCTTAGCGGGAACGAACTCGGTGTACTGACGAGTAATATTTCGTTCGGAGCGCGCGGACGCCCCGACCGGGATCGGCCGCTTCAGGCGCCTATGCTGCCTGCAAGAGGCAGCCCAGAAATGACGATGCAGTAGGAGAGCCGGCGTGAGCTTGAGGATCGTTGTCACTGTGAAGTACGTGCCCGACGCCACTGGCGACCGGCACTTCGCCGATGACCTGACCGTCGACCGCGACGACGTGGACGGTCTGCTCTCCGAACTCGACGAGTACGCGGTCGAGCAGGCGCTGCAGATCGCCGAGAACTTCGACGGGGAAGGCGACGCCGAGGTCACCGTGCTGACGGTCGGCCCGGAGGACGCCAAGGACGCGCTCCGCAAGGCCCTCTCGATGGGTGCCGACAAGGCCATCCACGTCGAGGACGACGACCTGCACGGCACCGACATCATCGGCACCTCCCTGGTGCTGGCCAAGGCCATCGAGAAGGCCGGCTTCGACCTGGTCGTCTCGGGCATGGCCTCCACCGACGGCACCGCCGGTGTGGTCCCCGCGCTGCTCGCCGAGCGCCTGGGCGTCCCGCAGGTCACCCTGCTCTCCGAGGTCTCCGTCGAGGACGGCACGGTCAAGGGCCGCCGCGACGGCGACGCCGCCTCGGAGCAGCTGGAGGCCCAGCTCCCGGCGGTCGTGTCCGTCACCGACCAGTCGGGCGAGGCGCGTTACCCCTCCTTCAAGGGCATCATGGCGGCCAAGAAGAAGCCGGTGGAGTCCTGGGACCTGTCCGACCTGGACATCGACGCCGAGGAGGTCGGCCTCGACGGCGCCTGGACCAAGGTCGACGCCGTGGCCGAGCGCCCGGCCCGCACGGCCGGCACCATCGTCAAGGACGAGGGCGAGGGCGGCAAGCAGCTCGCTGAGTTCCTCGCGAGCCAGAAGTTCATCTAAGGCTCGCACCCGCTGACCGCCCCTCAACTTCGTTACGCAGGAGAGCAATCCCATGGCTGAAGTCCTCGTCTACGTCGACCACGTGGACGGTGCCGTCCGCAAGCCCACCCTGGAGCTGCTGACCCTCGCCCGCCGCATCGGCGAGCCCGTCGCCGTCGCGCTGGGCAACGGCGCCGCCGACACCGCCGCCGCGCTCGCCGAGCACGGCGCCGTGAAGGTCCTCACCCACGACGCGTCCGAGTACGCCGACTACCTGGTCGTCCCGAAGGTCGACGCGCTGCAGGCCGCCTACGAGGCCGTCTCCCCGGCCGCCGTGCTGGTCCCGTCCTCCGCGGAGGGCAAGGAGATCGCCGCCCGTCTGGCGCTGCGCATCGGCTCCGGCATCATCACCGACGCCGTCGACCTGGAGGCCGGCGACGAGGGCCCCGTGGCCACCCAGTCGGTGTTCGCCGCGTCCTTCACCACCAAGTCCCTCGTCATCAAGGGCACCCCGGTCATCACGGTCAAGCCGAACTCGGCCGCCGTCGAGGCCGCCCCGGCCGCCGGCGCGGTGGAGGCCCTGGCCGTCTCCTTCTCCGAGAAGGCGACCGGCACCAAGGTCACCGGCCGCACGGCGCGTGAGTCGACGGGCCGCCCGGAGCTGACCGAGGCCGCGATCGTGGTCTCCGGTGGCCGTGGCGTCAACGGCGCCGAGAACTTCGCGATCATCGAGGCCCTCGCCGACTCCCTCGGCGCGGCCGTCGGCGCCTCGCGTGCCGCGGTGGACGCCGGCTGGTACCCGCACACCAACCAGGTCGGCCAGACCGGCAAGTCGGTCTCGCCGCAGCTGTACATCGCCTCCGGCATCTCCGGCGCGATCCAGCACCGTGCCGGTATGCAGACCTCGAAGACGATCGTGGCGATCAACAAGGACTCCGAGGCCCCGATCTTCGACCTGGTCGACTACGGCGTGGTCGGCGACCTCTTCGACGTGGTCCCGCAGCTCACCGAGGAAGTCAAGTCCCGCAAGGGCTGATCCCCGCCAGGCCGTACGAGGCCCCCGTGACCGCTCCGGTCACGGGGGCCTCGGCTCATCCCAGGGTCAGTGACGCCTGCACGGGCAGGTGGTCGCTGGGGAACTGGCCGTCCCTGGAGAAGGTGTTGATCGTCGCCCGCTCGGCCGTTACCCCGGGTGTGGCCAGGATCCAGTCGATGCGGTAGCCGTCCGGGACGAGCGGCTTGTAGCCGTGGAAGGTGCCGTACAACGGGCCGCGCACGGCGGCGGCGTCCCAGGTGTCGACGAGACCCGCGCCCGGCATCGCGTCGTAGACCGAGTTCCAGGGAGTGGTCGAGGCCGGCGATCCGCTGCCCCATCAGAGAGGCGCTGCAGAGAGGCGCTGCGCAGCCGCGCGTACTGGCTCCTGTGGGCGAAGTGCGTGTTGAGGACGTAGAACTCCTGTCCGTCGTCGCGCAGATCACGGAAGCGGACCCAGGTGACGACGCGGGGGAACGCGGCGCCCCAGGTGTTCGAGCGGATCACCTCGGGGGTGTCGGAGAGCCAGAAGGTGTAGTGCTCGACCGGGGCCGGCCGCCGGCTGTCGTAGAAGATCGCGGCGGATGCGTCGCGGCTGCCGCCCTCCCGACCGGTCCCGATCCAGTCGTAGTGCGGTCCGAGGTCGGAGTCGATGTCGCGGAGCTGCTGGTAGAGGCCTTCCTGGGTACCGATGACATGGGGGTGCGCGCGGCGCTGCAGCGCGTGCATCACCGGTCTGCGGACGGCGAGGTCAGTGCTGTACTGGAGAGGGGCCGGGTGACCGCGGTGGCGAGGGCGGCCTTGAGGCCCATGCGGCGCGTGACTCGGCTGTGGTTCGGCACAGAGGCTCCTTCGGTGGAACGGCCGGGCGAGTCGTGTGAACGGAATGACGGGGTGTGGCCCTCCACGGACACTCCATGGACATGGTGTTGACCGGTCCGAAGGTCCCCGGATAACTTCATTCAACGGATTGTTGATTCCGTAGAGCGGAAATATGGAGGGTGTGGGATGGGTCAGGGCCAGGAGAAGCCGGCAACGAGCCTCGCGGGCGCCGTCAGCGAGGAGATCAGCGCCTCCCTCGCGCCGGTCGACGCCGAGCTGGAGCGCCGCTACCCCGGAGACCCCGGCACCCGTCAGCCCGTCCACACCGTGTACGTCCCCGGGGACGTCTTCGCCGCCGACACCATCCGCTCCTGGGGCGACCGGGCCCTCGCCGCTCTCGACGAACACGCCCCGGACGCCGCCTCCTTCGCCGCGGTCCTGGGCCTCGCCGACGAGCTCGCCGAGCCGGTGTACTCCCGCGTCCGCGCCAAGCTGGAGCGCGAGCCCGTCGAGGACCTGCGCGTAGACTTCGAGGACGGCTACGGCCCGCGCCCGGACGCCGAGGAGGACGCGGCGGCCGCCCGCGCCGCCCGGCTGATCGCCGAGGCGTACGCGGCGGGCACGGCGGCCCCGTACATGGGCATCCGCATGAAGTGCATGGAAGCCGCCGTACGGGACCGGGGCATCCGCACCCTCGACATCTTCCTCACCGGTCTGGCGGAGGCCGGCGGCCTGCCCGAGGGGCTCGTGCTGACGCTGCCGAAGGTCACCTACCCCGAGCAGGTCACCGCCATGGTCCGGCTCCTCGAAGCCTTCGAGAAGGCGCGCGGCATCGAACCCGGCCGGATCGGCTTCGAGATACAGATCGAGACCAGCCAGTCCATCCTCGCCACCGACGGCACCGCCACCGTCGCCCGCATGATCCAGGCCGCCGAGGGCCGCGCCACCGGACTGCACTACGGCACCTTCGACTACAGCGCCTGCCTCGGCGTCTCCGCCGCCTACCAGGCCGGCGACCACCCGGCCGCCGACCACGCCAAGGCGATCATGCAGGTCGCGGCGGCCGGTACCGGCGTCAGGGTGTCGGACGGCTCCACCAACGTGCTGCCGGTCGGCCCGACGGAGAAGGTCCACGACGCCTGGCGCCTGCACTACGGCCTCACCCGCCGCGCCCTGGCCCGTGCCTACTACCAGGGCTGGGACATGCACCCCGGCCACATCCCCACCCGCTACGCCGCCGTCTTCGCCTTCTACCGCGAGGGCTTCGAGCAGGCGGCCGCCCGCCTCGCCCGCTACGTCGACCGCACCGGCGGCGACGTGATGGACGAGCCCGCCACCGCCAAGGCGCTCGGCGGCTACCTGCTGCGCGGCCTGGACTGCGGCGCGCTCGACATCGCCGAGGTGGCCCGGCTCACCGGGCTGACCCGGGCCGACCTGGAGGGCTTCGCGGCGCCGCGCCGGGGCGACCTCACGGCCTTCGCTCCCTAGGGTCTTTCGTTTGGATCATGCCGGGCTCGCGGGGTCTGGCACCGTGCCTCGCCGCGTTGTCGTCGGTTGCCATGGCTCCGCCATGGCGCCCTCCTCCGTCTTGCGATGCACGGCACCAGACCCCGCTCCCTGATCCGGCCCGGTCCAATCGAAAGACCCTGGCGGCCGGTCCCCGGGCCCGGTCCAGCGGGCGGCGACATACCGTTCGAGCCCGGACGCCGTCACCCACTTCTGCTCCGCGAACAGCCGCGTGCCCCGCTCGCACAGCCCGGCGTCGGCACGCGCCCGCGCGCAGAACTCCTCGGGCGTCACCCCGAACAGCTCCCTGAGCCGCGGTGACCGCACGAGGAGCTGGGTGAGCAGCGCCCGCTGGCCGGGATGCCCGCGCGGCGCACCGGTGCCGTTGTGCAGCACCCCGTGCCGGTTGACGTATGCGAAGGCGCCGGGGAGCAGTGTGCCGTCCGCCAGCTCGATCCCTACGTCCGGCGCGGGCAGCCAGGCCCGGTCGTAGTTGCCGTGCGGCAGCGGTACGCCCTCGCTCGCGTCGACCACGGCCAACTGCCGTGCGTCCAGCCAGCCGAGGAACAGCTCGCGTGGTTCTCCGGGCGCCTCGACGGGCGACGCGGAGACGTACCCCAGGCGGCTGACGTGCGCGGAGACCCCGATGCCCACCCCGGTGACCGCGGCCTTCACCATCGGGACGGGCGAGGTGATCCCGAACGCGTCCATCTTCCGGCGGAGTTGACCCGGGCACGCGTTGGAACCGACCGACAGGACCGGCACCCGGTCCCCGTGCACCAGGCGCTCCAGCGGCAGCATGCGGTCCCCGTGCAGGAGTCCGGAGTCCGCGGGCCAGGCGCCCGGATAGGTCAGCGGATGGTCGCGCGGCGCCTCGGCGAGGCCCAGCTCCTCCAGCGTGCGGCCGATCATCGGCGACTCAGTCCGCCGGTGGCAGCTCGCCCGAGCCGCGGGTGATCAGCCGGGTGGGCAGCTCGATGCGCTCCGGCATGACGAGGGTTCCCTCCAGCTGGCGAAAGAGGCGCTCGGCGGCGGTACGGCCGAGGGCGGCCGCGTCCTGGGCGACCACCGTGACACCCGGCTGGAGCAGGTCGGCGAGCTCGATGTCGTCGAAGCCCACGAGGGCGACGGGGCGGGAGTGCTCGGCGAGCACCCGGATCACGGTGACCGTCACCCGGTTGTTGCCGGTGAAGATCGCGGTGACGGGGGAGGGGCCGGAGAGCATCTCCTGCGCCGCCCGGCGCACCCGCTCCGGGTCGGTGGCCCCCAGGGACATCCAGGCGTCCTCGACGGGTATCCCGGCGGCGTCCATGGCGGCCCGGTAGCCTCGCAGTCGCTCGGCCGCCGTGTGGATGCGCGGCATGTCGCCGATGAACCCGATCCTGCGGTGCCCGTGGGCGATCAGGTGGGCGACGCCGTCCCGGGCGCCGCCGTAGTTGTCGGACAGGACCACATCGGCGTCGATCTTCCCGGCCGGGCGGTCCACGAACACGGTCGCGACGCCCGCCTTGATCTCCGGCTCCAGATAGCGGTGGTCGTCCCCGGCCGGGATGACCACCAGGCCGTCCACGCGCCGCGCGCACAGCGCCAGCGCCAGCTCCTGCTCGCGCTCCGGGTCCTCCGCGCTGGACCCGTTGATCAGCAGCGCGCCGTGGGCGCGGGCCACCTCCTCCACCGCGCGGCTGAGCGGGCCGTAGAAGGGGTCGGCGAGGTCCTCCAGGACCAGGCCGATGCTCGCCGTACGGCCCTTGCGCAGCACCCGCGCGCTGTCGTTGCGGCGGAAGCCGAGCGCGTCGATGGCCTCCTGGACGCGGCGTTCGGTGTCCGGCGTGACGCCGGGCTCGCCGTTGACCACGCGCGACACCGTCTTGAGTCCCACCCCGGCGCGTGCCGCCACGTCCTTCATCGTCGGGCGGTTGCCGTAGCGGCTTCCGGTGAGGGCGGCTGCGCGGCGGGGGGTCTCGGGCACGATGCGGAATCCTGTCCTGTCGTCCACGGGGGATGCGTAGGTCCATGGGTTTGTATGAGGATGTGGCGTCGAGCATAGAGCCTGGACAACGTTGTCAGATGCGGGAGACACTGTCCACCGCACTTACCGGCCCGCGCCCCCACCGCCGGACCGGCCTTGGTTCTTCGACGGTTGTTCTCATGTTTGACGGGGAGATCTGACTCTGATGCACACCGACCTCGTGGCGGCGCTCGACATCGGCGGCACCAAGATTGCCGGCGCGCTGGTGGACGGCCACGGACGGATCCAGGCGCGCGCCCAGCGTCCGACGCCCGCGCAGGAGCACGGCGAGACCGTCATGCGGGCCGTGGCGGAGGTGCTCGGTGACCTGGCCGGGTCGCCGCTGTGGGAGCGCGCAGGCGCCGTCGGTATCGGCAGCGCGGGCCCGGTGGACGCCTCCGCGGGCACGGTGAGTCCGGTGAACGTGCCGGGTTGGCGGGACTTTCCGCTGGTCGAGCGGGTGCGGGCGGCCTCGGGCGGGCTCCCGGTGGAACTGATCGGCGACGGTGTCGCGATCACCGCCGCCGAGCACTGGCAGGGCGCGGCCCGTGGCCACGACAACGCGCTGTGCATGGTCGTCTCGACCGGCGTCGGCGGCGGCCTGGTCCTGGGCGGCCGTCTGCACCCCGGGCCCACCGGCAACGCGGGGCACATCGGTCACATCAGCGTCGACCTCGACGGCGACCCGTGCCCGTGCGGCTCGCGCGGCTGTGTCGAGCGGATCGCCAGCGGCCCCAACATCGCCCGGCGCGCGCTGGCGCAGGGCTGGCGGCCCGGACCCGACGGCGACACGTCGGCGGCCGCGGTGGCCGCCGCCGCTCGTGCCGGCGACCCCGTCGCGATGGCCTCCTTCGAGCGGGCCGCGCAGGCGCTGGCCGCCGGGATCGCGGCCACCGCGACCCTCGTCGAGATCGACATAGCGGTGATCGGCGGCGGCGTGGGCAAGGCGGGCGAGGTCCTCTTCACGCCGTTGCGCAAGGCCCTGTCCGACTACGCGACCCTCTCCTTCGTCCGGCGGCTGACGGTGACGCCGGCGCAGATGGGCACGGACGCGGGCCTGGTGGGCGCCGCCGCGGCCGCGCTGGCCCGGAGGCCGGACGCGACCGCGGGAGTCTGACACCGGTTGCCCGGACGCGACGCCACCGGCCGGCGGGAACGTTCGGCCGGAAGCGGTCGCGCCCTCGACGGGCATCGGCTCAGCAGCTGATCCGGGCGTCCGCCCAGTCCGCGTGGTCCGAGTCGATGCCGTCACCGCTGTCGGTGACGACCAGCCGGACCACCTGGGCGCCGGTCACGTCGGCCGTGATCGGCTGGGCGGGCATCGCGTTGGTGAGGATGCCGGTCGAGGCGACCTTGGTGCCGTCGGCCCAGACCTCGAAGGCGACGGTGCCCTTCGCGCCCTTCTCGTCGTCGACCCCGACGTCCGCGGTGACCGTCTCGCACGCCTTGCCGGTGTAGTACGCGACGGCACTCTCCGCGTGCACGCCGAGTCCCTTGGCGTACACCGCTCCGCCGAGGGTGAGGGGGTGGCCGTCGCCCGCGGCGCTCTCCCCGTTGCTGGTGTTGCGTTCCACGGGCCCCCAGCCGTTGGTGGTGGACAGCCACGGCAGGTCACCGAGGTACGACGTCCCCGAGGGCGGCGGCACCGCCACGGAGGCCGTCAGCGGCAGTGTGCTGTCGACGCGTGCCCCGGACGGTGAGCGGTAGCGGGTCCGGAGCGTCAGGTCGTACGAACCCGTCGGCGTTCCCCGAGGAGCGGTCACCTTCCAGCCGGTGCGCAGCGTACGGCCCGTCGGCAAGGCGGCAGCCTTGGTGGCCGAGGTCGGGGTGAGCGTCCAGCCCTCGGGGCCGGTCAGGGACACGGACACCCGCTCGGCTGGGGTGCGGCCGAGGTCGGTGACCGTGGTCGTGAGCGCGGCCGGTGTGCCCGCCTCCACGAAGGGGCTGCCCTCCAGGCCGAGTTCGACGGCCGGCGGGTGCGTGGCCCACTGGGGGTCGGCCGCGACGCGGACCAGGACCGTGCCGTGGGCCGGGACGGTCGCGGAGACGGTGCCGGCGGTGTTGTAGCTCCGGTGCCGCCACAGGTCCCGCAGCGTGTAGGCGGGGGCGTCCGGCAGGCCGACGGCCCGGGCGGTCGTCGCTATCCGCTGGGCGGTGCCGGACTCGTTGAACAGGGCCACGGTGCGGCTGCCGTCCGCCATCTCCTTCGCCACGACCCAGCGTCCGCCCTCGGACGAGACGACGGTGCCCTGCTTGCCCAGCGGGTCCTGGTCCACCGCGACGACCTCCTTGTCGCCCAGGATGTCGAAGGTCGCCGGGGACGCCTTGCGCAGGTCGGTGCCGATGAGCAGCGGGGCCGCCATGACCGACCAGAGGGAGAAGTGCGAGCGGTACTCGGTGTCGGTCATGCCGCCGTTGCCGACCTCCAGCATGTCGGGGTCGTTCCAGTGGCCGGGGCCGGCGTACGGCGCGAGCGGGAGGTTCTGTTTCAGGATGGACAGCATCGAGCCCCAGCTGTCGCTGATGTCCCCGGTCGTACGCCACAGGTGGCCGACGTCCGCCGCCCACTCCCAGGGCTTGTTCGCGCCCCACTCGCAGATGCTGTAGACGATCGGGCGGCCCGTCGCCCTGAGGGCGTCGCGCATCGTGGTGTAGCGCGCCTTGGCGTCCACACCCTGGTTGTTGCAGTTGTCGTACTTGAGGTAGTCCACGCCCCAGTCCGCGAACTGCCGGGCGTCGCTGTACTCGTGACCCAGGCCGCCCGGGAAGCCCGCGCTGTTGCACGTCTTCGTGCCCGCGCTGGTGTAGATGCCGAGCTTGAGCCCCTTGGCGTGCACATAGTCCGCGACGGCCTTGATGCCGCTGGGGAAGCGGGCCGGGTCGGGGACCAGTTTTCCGTCCGCGTCGCGGTTCGGCAGAGCCCAGCAGTCGTCGAGGTTGACGTACTGGTACCCGGCATCCTTCAGGCCCTTCGCGACGAAGAGGTCCGCGATGCCCTTCACCATGGCCTCGTCGAACTCCGCCCGGCAGTGCGTGGAGTTCCAGTTGTTGAAGCCCATCGGCGGTGTGCGGGCGAGGTCGTCCGGCAGGACGGGGGACTTCGGGGCGGGGGCCGCCGGGGCCTCGGGGGGTGCGGCGGCGACGGCGGGCGCGGCGAGTCCCGCCGCGCACAGGAGTCCCGCGGTGAGCGCTCCGACCACTCTTCGGCGGGTAGTGCGGGTGTGAGGGTGACGCATCGTTACGTTTCCTCCGACTCGCGACAGTGGGATGACGGCATGTGCGCGTCATCGGTGCGCGTTTACGGTAGGACGTGTTGGACTGTGGTGGAAGGGGTGCGGTAACGTTGGTTCGATATCCCGTCAAAACCCTTGACGGCAGGGTCGGTTGAGGGTGAGATCCAACCCACGCGTTCGGTTGTGTTGAATCGCACCCCGGGGAAGGGGCAAGGGAACAGCCCTGGTGGGGTCGGTTCGCCCTGCGCCCTCGGACGTGGCAGGACATCGGATGTTCCGACGCGATCACCTGGCCACGCGGACCGCCCGCCGGGTCAGTGGAACTCGTGGACGACCTCGATGGCGCCGACGATGTGGGCGTTGAACTCGTCCAGCTCCTCGGCGGGCACCCACAGCTCCAGGATCGTCTCGCCGCCCGCCTGCTGGACGGGATAGCGGCCGAGGAACTCCGAGTCGACCTCGAAGCGCGTCACGAATCCGGCGCCGTCGTGCTTGACGTTCCAGTCCCGGGCGATCCTGACCGCGTAGTCCTCGTTGAGGACCGGATAGAAGATCGGTTGCTCGGGCAGCCGCGGCGGCCAGGCACGCCAGTCCAGCTCACGGACCAGGTCCAGCTCCTTGGGGCCCGTGGGGCGCCAGAGCGTGGTGGTCGGTCGGGGGCTGGTCATGGGAAGCGCCTTCGGTGTCGTGGGCCCGCGCGTTCCGGGCAGGCCTGCGGCTCGGACGATACCGGTGACGTGATCATGTGGCCACGGGGTTTCGTCCCGGGAACCGCGGTGATCCGCGTGACCCTCGACCGTCTGCGTAGTTGATCCGGGCATGAAGAAGCGCAGCATGCTCGCCATCGCCTCCCTGGCCACCGGATTCGTCGTGGCCGCGATCACCCCGTCCCACGGCGCCGAGGACCACGCGCAAGGCGATCTGAACGTGTCGGACACCCTCGACACGGTCGGTCACCTGGTCAGCGAGGACAGCTTCGCCGTCGACCAGAACGCCCTGGGACAGGAGTAGAAAGGGACGAAAGGTGTCGTGCGGTGCCGGTGCCCCCCCCGCGGGGCACCGGCACGCCGCCGGTGGGCCCCCTCAACTGGGGCTGGTTTCCGTGGCAGTGTGGAGCGGGCAAGCCACTGGGGGCCAATAGAAGAGGGGGAGTCCGTGACGGTCGTCTGGATCAACGGCGCGTTCGGTGCGGGGAAGACCACCACCGCACGGGAACTGATCGAGCTGATCCCGAACAGCACGCTCTTCGACCCCGAGGTCATCGGGGGAGCACTCACGCACCTGCTGCCGCCCAAGCACCTCGCCGAGGTCGGCGACTTCCAGGACCTGCCGATGTGGCGACGGCTCGTGATCGACACGGCCGCCGCGATGCTCGCCGAGCTCGGCGGGACGCTCGTGGTGCCGATGACCCTGCTGCGCCAGGAGTACCGCGACGAGATCTTCGGCGGCCTCGCCGCCCGCCGCATCCCCGTCCGGCACCTCCTCCTCGCTCCGGCCGAAACGATCCTGCGGGAGCGGATAGCCGGGCGGGAGGTCCCGCCGGACCTCCCCGACGGCGAGATGCGGGTCCGCCAGTGGTCGTACGACCACATCGAGCCCTACCGCGCCGCCCTCGCCTCCTGGCTCACCGCCGACGCCCACCTCGTCGACACCAGCGCCCTCACCCCCTACGAGACGGCCGTCCGCATCGCCGAGGCCGTCGGCAGCGGCGTCGTCGCCCCGTGCGACATCGTCCAGACCCCGGAACCCACCGCCGAGACCGTGGCGTCCGGGGTGCTCCTGTTCGACGAGCGGGACCGCTTCCTGCTCGTCGATCCCACTTACAAGGCCGGCTGGGAGTTCCCCGGCGGAGTCGTCGAGTCCGGGGAGGCCCCTGCCCGCGCCGGGATCCGCGAGGTCGCCGAGGAGACGGGTATCCGGCTGGAGGACGTACCGCGACTGCTCGTCGTGGACTGGGAGCCGCCCGCGCCCCCCGGCTTCGGCGGACTGCGACTGCTCTTCGACGGCGGCCGCCTCGATGCGGCCGAGGCCGGCCGACTGGTGCTGCCCGGGCCCGAACTGCGCGAGTGGCGCTTCGTCACCGAGCAGGAGGCCGCCGACCTGCTGCCGCCCGTGCGCTACGAACGCCTGCGCTGGGCCCTGCGGGCGCGCGAGCGTGGTGCGGCGCTGTATCTGGAGGCGGGGATCCCGGTGGGCTGAGGCCCGGGACCGCGAGCGCGGCCACCGGCGGAGCGATGGGCCACCGGCAGGGACGCATGGCCACCTGCGCGGCCCCGAGGTCACCGCCACGGCCCCGTGATCAGCCCGGCACCCCGTACGCGTCCGCCGCCTTCCTCAGTACCGTCGAGGCCCGCCCGACGACCGGATCGCCGTGACCGAAACAGGCCACCTCGGTGTCGAGCTCCGCCAGACGGCGGAAGGACGCGAGGGTGCGGGCGCGGTCGAGGTTGAGGACGCCGGGCATGACCGAACCGGTCACGGGCGACGCGGCCACCGCGTCGCCCGTGAACAGCACACCGTGTTCCGGCAGATGGATCGCGATACTGCCGTCCGTGTGACCCGGGGCGTGGACCACGCGGGCGCCGCCGCCGAAGTCGAGGACGTCACCGTCGGACAGCTCGCCGACGCTCGCCGGGCGGACCGGGTCGCCCGGGGGCAGGTGCTCGGCCGCCGCGGCGTGGATCGGCAGCTCCCAGTCCTCGAAGACCGGCGGCGGCCCGGGGAGCTCACCGCGGACGAACGGCGCGTCCGACCGGTGCGCCAGCACCCGCGCGCCGCTCAGCGCGGCGAACTCGCCCGCCCCGCCCACGTGGTCCTCGTGGAAGTGAGTGAGCACGATCCGCCGTACGTCCGACGGGGCCCGCCCCAGCGCCGTGACCGCGTCGGCGATCGTCCGGCCGGCACCGATCGTCCCGGCGTCGATCAGCGTCGACTCGTCGCCGTCGCGCCAGAGATAGGCCTGGCCGACCGGGAAGCGCAGGAGGTGGAGGCGGGGCAGGATCTCGATGACGTCCATGCGCCGACCGTAGGGAGGGCCCCGCCCGCGAGCGAGGGCCCTCGGCTGTCGGCAGAACGGTTCAGCCCGCCGCGTAGTTGCGCAGGAACAGCGCCTCCGCCACCGAGAGCCGCTCCAACTCCTCGGGGGACACGCTCTCGTTGACCGCGTGGATCTGCGCCTCCGGCTCGCTCAGGCCGATCAGCAGGATCTCCGCCTCCGGGTACAGGTTCGCCAGGGTGTTGCACAGCGGGATCGAGCCGCCCTGACCGGCGTACTGCATCGTCTCGTCCGGGTAGGCGACCGCCATGGCCTCGGCCATCGCCTGGTACGCCGGGCTGCCGGTGTCGGCACGGAACGCCTGACCCTGGCCGACCTGCTCGATCCGCGCCCGGGCACCCCACGGCGTGTGCGCCTCCAGGTGGGCCTCCAGGAGCTTGGTCGCCTCGGACGCGTCCACGCCCGGCGGCACGCGCAGGCTGATCAGGGCGCGGGCGCTGGCCTGCACGGACGGGGTGGCGCCGACGACCGGCGGACAGTCGATGCCGATGACCGTGACGGCCGGGCGGGCCCAGATCCGGTCGGCGACCGGGCCGTCGCCGATCAGTCCGACGCCGTCCAGCACCTTGGCGTCCTTGCGGAACTGCTCCTCGTCGTACTCCAGCCCCTCCCACCGGGTGTCGGGGGTGAGCCCGTCGACGGTCGTGGAGCCGTCCTCGGCGCGCAGCGAGTCCAGGACCCGGATCAGCGCGGCCAGGGCGTCCGGGGCGGCACCGCCGAACTGGCCCGAGTGCAGGTTGCCCGCGAGGGTGTCCATCTGCAGCCGGACCATGGTCATGCCGCGCAGGGTGGTGGTGACGGTCGGCAGGCCGACACGGAAGTTGCCCGCGTCGCCGATGACGATCGTGTCCGCCGTGAGCAGCTCGGGGTGCTGCTCGGCGTACCGCTCCAGGCCGCCCGTGCCCATCTCCTCCGAGCCCTCGGCGATCACCTTGACGTGCACCGGGACGCCGCCGTTCGCCTTCAGGGCGCGCAGCGCGAGCAGGTGCATGATCAGGCCGCCCTTGCAGTCGGCGGCACCGCGGCCGTACCAACGGCCGTCGCGCTCGGTCAGCTCGAAGGGCGGGGTGGTCCAGGCGGCCTCGTCCAGCGGCGGCTGGACGTCGTAGTGGGCGTACAGCAGAACCGTCTTCGCGCCCTCGGGGCCGCGCAGGTGGCCGTAGACCGACTGGGTGCCGTCCGGGGTGTCGAGCAGGGCCACGTCCTCGAAGTCCTCGGCGCGCAGCGCGTCGGCGACCCAGTTCGCGGCGGCCTCGCTCTCGCTCCTCGGGAACTGGTCGAAGTCCGCCACCGACCTGAAGGCCACCAGCTCGGCGAGCTCGGCCTTCGCTCTGGGCAGCAGCGAGGCCACGGTCTCGGCGACCGGATTCGACGACATGGGCACGCTCCTCGTAGGTGCGACGTTGTACCTGTGGATACACCGATCCTCCCACAGTGGCCTGCGACGACAGCCGCCGTAGGATGCGGGGGACAGGTGCGGCGGACGGCTTTGATCGGAGCAGCGGACCATCGTGAGCGGCGAGAACTCTTCGGCGGACGACGTGCAGCGGGTGTGGGACGTCGTCGTGGTGGGCGCGGGACCGGCGGGCGCCTCGGCGGCCTACGCGGCCGCGGTCACGGGACGGCGCGTGCTGTTGCTGGAGAAGGCCGAGCTGCCTCGCTACAAGACCTGCGGCGGAGGCATCATCGGCCCCTCGCGGGACGCGCTGCCGCCCGGCTTCGAGCTGCCGCTCAGGGACCGGGTGCACGCGGTCACCTTCTCGAACAACGGGCGCTTCACCCGTACCCGCCGTTCCAAGCAGATGCTGTTCGGGCTGATCAACCGGCCCGAGTTCGACCAGCAGCTCGTCGAGCACGCGCAGAAGGCCGGTGCCGAGCTGCGGACCGGCGTCACCGTGCAGCGGGTCGAGCAGCACGGATCGGCCGTGCCGGACCGGCGTACGGTCGCCGTCGTGCTGCAGGGCGGCGAGACGCTGCTCGCCCGGGCCGTGGTGGGCGCCGACGGCAGCGCCAGCCGGATAGGGGGACACGTCGGGGTCAAGCTGGACCAGGTCGACCTCGGCCTGGAGGCGGAGATCCCGGTGCCGCAGACGGTCGCCGAGGACTGGCAGGGCCGCGTCCTCATCGACTGGGGCCCGATGCCCGGCAGTTACGGCTGGGTCTTCCCCAAGGGCGACACGCTGACGGTCGGTGTGATCTCGGCGCGCGGCGAAGGCGCCGCCACCAAGCGGTACTTGGAGGACTTCATCGCCCGGCTCGGGCTCGCCGGCTTCGAACCGTCCATCTCCTCCGGGCACTTGACCCGGTGTCGGGCCGACGACTCGCCGCTGTCGCGCGGCCGGGTGCTGGTGTGCGGCGACGCGGCGGGGCTCCTGGAGCCGTGGACCCGCGAGGGCATCTCGTTCGCGCTGCGCTCGGGGCGGCTCGCGGGGGAGTGGGCGGTCCGGATCGCCGAGGCGCACGACGCCGTGGACGCCCGACGCCAGGCCCTGAACTACGCGTTCGCGATCAAGGCGGGCCTGGGCGTCGAGATGAGCGTCGGCAAGCGGATGCTGGCGGCGTTCGAGCGTCGGCCCGGACTGTTCCACGCGGCCCTCACCGGATTCAGGCCCGCGTGGCGCGCCTTCCGGGACATCACGCGGGGCTCGACGTCCCTGGGCGAGCTGGTCCGCAGCCACCCCATGGCCCAGCGCGCCCTGACCGCGCTGGACCGCCGGCCGACCGCCGCGGCGGAGGAGGAGCCCGTCAGCTCTTGACGGTGACCCGGAAGACCGGGTGGTTGGGGGCGATGCGGCGCAGGTCGTCGTCGGGGGAGTCGGGGCCGACCCCGTCGAAGAAGATGCCGACCTCGGCCTTCCAGCGCTTGAGGTAGGCGCGCAGCAGCGGGACCTTGTCCTCGTCGGCGATCTCGGTCGCGGTGAACACGTCCACGTTCTTGCCCAGCCGCAGCTCGCCGCCGCCGGCCGCGCGCATGTTGTGCGTCCACTGGACGTGGCCGCGCGGGGCGAGCAGGTACTGCTGTCCGTCCACGGTCAGCAGGTTCACGGGGGTGGTCCGCCACTCGCCGCTCTTGCGGCCGCGCACCGCCAGGACCCGGGAGCCCCACACGCTGAGGCCGCGACGGGTGAGCCAGGCGACGAAGCGGTTGAAGACGTTGACGGTGAACCAGCTGGGCTTCTTGACGTGCGTGGACGTGGACATGGAGACCCCCTGAGTGTGGGAGAGCACTGCTCTCACTATTCGGAGAGCAGTGCTCTCGCTGGGCAAGAGTGTGCCCGAGATCGGCGCTCGCAAGCAAGAGCGGTGCTCTCGATTGTGTGCACCGCTCTCGCTCCATGGCAGACTGCTCCCATGAGCACCGCAAAGGGCGCCCGCGCGCGAGCCAGGATCGAAGTCACCGCGGCCATCAAGGACGAGGCCCGCAGACAGCTCGCGGCGGACGGTGCCAGCAAGCTCTCGCTGCGGGCCGTGGCCCGCGAGCTCGGCATGGTCTCCTCCGCGCTGTACCGCTACTTCCCCAGCCGCGACGACCTGCTGACCGCGCTCATCATCGACGCCTACGACTCCCTGGGGGAAGCCGCCGAGGCCGCCCATGCCGAGGCCGGTGACGTCGCCCCCGCCCGGCGCTGGGTCGCCGTGTGCGAGGCCGTGCGCGGCTGGGCGCTCGCGCATCCCCACGAGTACGCGCTGATCTACGGTTCGCCGGTGCCCGGCTACTCGGCGCCCGAGACGACGATCCCGCCCGCGGCCCGCGTCGGCGTTCTGTTCATCGGCATCGTGCGCGACGCGTTCCAGCGACGCGGCGTGGCCCGTACCCCCGTCCCCGCCGAACTGGAGCCGGAGGCCCGCCGCATGGCCGCCGATCTGGCGCCCGATCTCCCGCCGGATGTGGTCGTGGCCCTGGCCGCCGCCTGGTCGCAGCTGTACGGGCTGGTCGGGTTCGAGCTGTTCGGGCAGTTCAACCGGGTGGTGGAGGACCGCGCGGCGTTCTTCCGGCACGCGGCGGCCCGGCTCGCCGACGGGGTGGGGCTGGTCTTCCCGTAGGACGTCCGGCCTCCCGGGATGTCCGGCCTCCCGGGGCGGTCCCGCCTACTCCCCGGGGAGTAGGTGTGATCACCCCGGGAGGCCGACGCCGCGTCGGGCCGTCGGCGTCTAGCGTGGCCGCCATGGGAGAGCAGCGCGTGCACGGGGGCGGTCCGCCGCAGTGGTGGCGGTACGGGCCGCCGTGGTGGAGCCGCCTCGACGACGCGGCCGAGCCGGGCGGGGCGCACTGGCCGTGGCGGTCCACCGTGCTGATCACCGCCTTCGTGCTGATCGGGTCGAACTTCGCGCAGCACGGGCAGCAGGGCCGCGAACCGCTGGACCCCTTCGGGCGCGTGCTGCTGGTGGTGGCCTCGGGACTGCTGCTGTGGCGCAAGCGCCACCCGGTCTTCGTCGTCTTCGGCACGGCCACGGCCCTGCTGCTCTACCTGGGCGCCGGATACCCGTACGGACCGGTCTTCCTGACCGTCGCGGTGAGCTGCTTCAGCGCCGTCGTCACGGGGCACCGGCGGGCCGCGTGGGCAGCCGTCGGGCTGCTCTGGGCCGGACATGTCCTGGTCGCGCTCCGGCTCTACCGCGAGCTGCCGCCCCCGGGCGACGGACCGGGCGACATCGGCCAGGAACTCGTCATCGCCACCTGGGTGATCGCCATCGCGGCGGTCTCCGAAGTGGGCCGGACGCGGCGCGAACAGTGGGCCCGGGAGCGTGCCGAGCGCGCCCAGGCGGCCCGGCGGCGCGCGGACGAGGAGCGGCTGCGGATCGCCCGCGAGCTGCACGACGTCCTCGCGCACAGCATCTCCGTCATCAACGTCCAGGCGGGCGCCGGCCTCGCCCTGCTGGACTCGGACCCCGAGCAGGCGCGCACGGCGCTCACCACCATCAAGGCCGCCAGCAAGGAGGCGCTCGGGGAGGTGCGCCAGGTCCTGGACACCCTGCGCGCGCCGGGCGCCGCGCCGCGCGCCCCCGCCCCCGGCCTGGACCGGCTCCCCGAACTGGTGGAGCAGGCGGCGGGCGCGGGCCTCACCGTAGAGATCGAGGGGGAGCCGCCGCGCCTCGCGCCGGGCGCCGACCTCGCGGCCTTCCGCATCGTCCAGGAGGCCCTCACCAATGTCGTACGGCACTCGGGTTCGCGGCACGCGCGCGTGCGCGTCGCGCAGGAAGCGGGCGCCTTGCGGCTGCTGATCGACGACGACGGTCCCGCGACCGGCGCGGACGCGGGCGGCAGCGGGAACGGGCTGGCCGGGATGCGGGAGCGGGCCGCCGCCCTGGGTGGCACGATCGAGGCGGGCCCGCGCCCCGACGGCGGCTTCCGGGTGCTGGCCGTACTGCCCCTGACGGTCGAGGAGGACCGGTGATCCGAGTACTGCTCGCCGACGACCAGTCGCTGGTGCGCGCCGGCTTCCGGGCCCTGCTCGACGCGCAGCCGGACATCGAGGTGGCCGGTGAGGCGGCCGACGGCGAGGAGGTCGTGCGCACGGTGCGCGAACTGCGCCCCGACGTCGTCCTGATGGACATCCGCATGCCGCTGCTCGACGGCCTGGCCGCGACCCGCGGCATCACCGGCGACGCGGAGCTGAAGGACGTGAAGGTGGTCATGCTCACCACCTTCGAGCTCGACGAGTACGTCTTCGAGGCGATCCGCTCGGGCGCCTCCGGCTTCCTGGTGAAGGACACCGAACCGGACGAACTCCTGCGCGCCGTGCGGGCGGTGGTCGAGGGGGACGCGCTGCTCTCACCGGGGGTGACGCGCCGCCTGATCGCCGAGTTCGCGGCCCGTTCCAAGGAGCCCGCGGCCGCCGACGCGCTGATGCGGCTCACCGAGCGGGAACGGGAGGTGATGGCCCTGGTCGGCATCGGCCTGTCCAACGAGGAGATCGCCCGCCGCCTGGTCGTCAGCCCGCTGACCGCGAAGACGCATGTGAGCCGCACGATGGTGAAGCTGGGCGCCCGGGACCGGGCCCAACTCGTCGTGCTGGCCTACGAGTCGGGGTTGGTGAGGCCGGGCTGGCTGGGCTGAGCCGCGCGCTCGAAGCGGACCAGCACGCTCACCACCCGGATCGCGAACACCACCGGCGCCGGCGTCACTCCCGCTCGGCCGTGGTGCGCCGTCCCCCGTGTGTGTCCGTCCGGGCAGTCTCACAGGCGTGCGCCCGGCCGGGCGAGCAGGCCTCGCCGGGCGCACGCTCGGAGGCGTTCCCCTTAGTCACGGACCGCCACACGGTCCGTTTCCGCCTCCTCCAGGGTGGACTTGGCGACCACGATGGACCGCCGCGGCCGGCGGCCGCGCAGCCCGGTGAGGGTGATGAGCAGCCCGGCCACCGCGACGCCCGTGACGACCAGGAACCCGGGCCGGTAGCTGTCGAGGACGGCCTGCGGGGTCGCGTGGGCGGGGGCGCCCGCGGTGACCACCGCCGTGACGACCGCCAGGAAGATCGCGCCGCCCACCTGGACCGACGTGTTGAGCAGGCCGGAGACCATGCCCTGCTCGTGGTCCTCGACGCCGTTGGTGGCCTGGATGTTGAGCGAGGGGAAGACCAGCGCGCAGGCCGCGCCGATCAGCAGCATCGACGGCAGGACGGCGGCCGCGTACACCGGGTCGAGGTCGACGCGCAGGAACAGCGCGTACCCGAGGACCATCAGCGCGAATCCGGCCGCGATCAGCCGCTGGGTGCCGAACCGGTCGACGATCGCGCCGACCTTCGTCGAGGACACCGCCACCAGCGCGCCGGCCGGCAGGAAGGCCAGCGCGGTGTGCAGCGCCGACCAGCCGAGCAGCGACTGCATGTACAGGGTGGTCAAGAACTGGAAGCCGACGTACGACCCGAAGAAGGCGAGCGCGCCGAGCTGGGCGCGGACCTGGCTGCCCGAGCGCAGCACCCCGAGCCGGATCAGCGGGCTCGGCGAGCGCCGCTCGACCAGGACGAAGACGGTCAGCAGTACGGCGACGGCGAGGAAGGACAGCAGGGTACGGGCGGAGGCCCAGCCGGCCTCGGGCGCCTGGACGACGGTGAAGACGAGCAGCAGCATCGAGGCGGTGCCGAGGACGGCGCCGGGGATGTCGTAGCCGTCGTGGTCCTCCTCGCGTGCGCTGCGCGGCAGCAGCTTCAGTCCCGCGAGCAGCGCGAGCACGGCGATCGGCGCGGGCAGCAGCATGGTGAGGCGCCAACTGGCCTCGGTGAGCAGGCCGGACAGCACCAGGCCCATGGAGAAGCCGGTGGCCGCGCAGGTGGTGTAGATGGACAGGGCGCGGTTGCGCAGCGGGCCCTCGGCGAAGGTCGTGGTGATGATGGACAGTCCGGCCGGGGCGGTGAAGGCCGCGCTCAGCCCCTTGATGAAGCGGCTGGCGATCAGCAGCGGGCCCGAGTCGACGAGCCCGCCGAGCAGCGAGGCGAGCGCGAAGACGCCCAGGGCCACCAGGAACACCTGGCGCCGGCCGAGCAGGTCGGCGGTGCGGCCGCCGAGGAGGAGCAGCCCGCCGTACCCCAGGATGTAGCCGCTGACGATCCATTGCAGCGTCGATGTGGAGAGGTGGAGGTCGGAGCCGATCGACGGCAGCGCCACGCCGACCATCGACACGTCCAGCGCGTCCAGGAACATCGCGGCGCAGAGCACCAGCAGGGTGCCCCACAGCCGGGGAGTCCAGCGGACCGCCGACGACGGGGTCGCGGGGGTGGTGAGCGGAGAAGTCATGCGGTCGAGACTACATGCGCATGCATCAGATGCAAGCGCAATTAATTACAGTGCAATGAATTCATTTCTCTGCTACGGTGCGTTCATGGCGGGGAAGAAGGCCGAGCAGGCGCTCGTGGACCAGTGGCGGGACATCCTGGCACTGCACGCCCGCACCCAGTGCGAACTCGACCGTGCCCTGCACGGACACGGCCTGTGCGCCAGCGACTTCGAGGTGCTGGACCTGCTTTCGGAAGGCCATGCGGCGGACGGCGGCTGCGCCTACCGCGTGCAGGAGATCTCCGACCGGGTCCATCTCAGCCAGAGCGCGCTGTCCCGTCTGATCGCCCGTCTGGAGAAGGACGGCCTCGTCGAGCGGGCCATGTGCTCGGAGGACCGGCGGGGCGTGCGCGTGGCGCTCACGGAGCGGGGACGCGCGCTGCACGGCGAGGTCCTGCCGGTGCAGCGCGCGGTCCTGACCCGGATGTTGACGGGCTGACGGCCGCTCAGATCGCGGACGTCTCCCGCCACAGCGCGGCGAGCGCCGCGTCACCGGTCACCCTCGGCAGGGGCTGCCGGTTCCACAGCGCCAGGTACAACCGGTCGGCGGGACCGGCCAGTTCGGCGTCCGCCTCCCCGGCCTCGTCCGGCGTCGTCACGGGCGGCTCCGCCGACAGTCGTACGGTCCACACGGCGCCCTCGCCTCCGTCCGCGTCCGTGGCCGCCCGCACCCGCAGCACGCGCGGCCCGTCCGTACGGACGCGGCTCCTGGCGCGGGCGTGGAAACCGCGCAGCAACTCGTCGATGCCGTCCACCGCGAACTCCGTGGCGATCGGGGACGGGGTGCCTCCGCGCGCGGACTCCGCGTCGTAGCGGTGCACCGCCGTCTCGTGGGCCTGTCGGCGGGTCCAGAAGGCCAGCGGTGACGGGGAGGGCGCGGGGTGGAAGGTCCAGCAGTCCAGGTCGCGGGGCGCGGCGGCCAGGGTGTCGACGAGGCGGCGGTGGCTGTCCCGGTACCAGGTCACCAGCTCGGCGCCGTCGAGGTCCGGGAGATCGCCGAAGGGGCGGGGAGCGGTGTGCCCGTCGGCGACGATCCCGGTGGCCCAGCGGTGCACCGCGCCGGTGTGCCGCAGCAGGTCGCGCACCTGCCACTCCGGGCAGCTGGGCACCTTGGCCTCGGTCCCGGCCTCCTCGGCGGCCGCGGCCAGCAGCCGGCCCTCCCGGTCCAGGGTCTGAAGGAAATCGGCAGTCTCCATGGAGCCGAGTCTGCCTGATGAAGTGCGATCGAGGCCTCCGGTTTGCGCACCGGCCGGCGGGGTTCACGCCGACCGGTCCGGCGCGTTCCCGGGTGCCCTGGTGATCTCGCGTCACCCGGAGTTCGCGTGGTCCTGTGTCACGCGGAGTTTGCGTGATCCTGCTTCATCCGGACTTGGCGTGGCCCCGACTTCGCGTGGCGCGTCGCGACGCCGATGGCCGCGGCGATCGCCGACAGTGCCGCGACGCTGGTCAGCGCCGTGGGCAGGGAGAACCAGTCGGCGATGAAGCCGATCGCGGGCGGTCCGAGGAGCATGCCTCCGTAGCCGAACGTGGAGGCGACCGCGACGCCGGAGGGGCCGGCGAGGGAGCCCGCCCGTTCCACGGCGACCGGGAAGAGGTTGGCCAGGCCCAGTCCCGTGACGGCGAAGCCGATCAGGGCCGCCCAGACGGAGGGCGCGAGCGAGCCGAGCAGCATGCCGGCCGTCGCGGTGGTGCCGCCGGCGATCACCGTCCGGGAACGGCCCAGGCGTTCGAGGAGCGTCGTCCCGGTGAGCCGCCCGACGGTCATGGCCAGGGCGAAACACGAGTACCCGGCCGCCGCGAGGCCCGCCGAGGCGTCCAGGTCCTGTTCGAGGTGGAGCGCGCCCCAGTCGGCCATGGCTCCCTCGCCGTACGCCGTGCACAGCGCGATCAGGCCGAAGACGGTGACCAGGCGGCGGGAGCGGGGGTCCAGGCGGTGCCGGGCGCCGTCCCCGGGCGGCGGCCGATGTGCCGGTACGGGCGGCTCGTGGCGGAGCAGGGTGCGCCCCGCCACGGCGGTGACGAGCAGGCCGATCACGGTCAGACCGAGGAGGTGGCGGGTGGGGGAGAGGGATCCCGCGACCAGTCCGCCGAGGCCGGCGCCGGCCATGCCGCCCAGGCTGAACGCCGCGTGGAAGGAGGGCATGACCGGCCGTCCGAGCGCCGCCACCAGGTCCACGGCGGCGCTGTTGAAGGCCACGTTGATACCGCCGTACGCCATGCCGAACACGAACAGGACCGCGCCCAGGGCGAGCACGGAGTGGGTGAGCGGGGGCAGGGCGACGCTGAGGGAGAGCAGGACGGCGCACACGACGGTGACCTGGTGGTTGCCGTACCGGCGGCACAGGCGGCCGGTCAGCGTCATGGTCAGCACGGCTCCGGCGGACACGCCGAGGAGAGCGAGGCCGAGGGCACCGGTGGAGGCGCCCGTCTGCTCCTTGACCGCGGGGATCCGGACGACCCAGCCGGCGAAGAGGAAGCCGTCGAGAGCGAAGAAAGCGGTGATCGCCGTGCGGAGACGGGTGAGTGAGAGGGCCGGCACGACACTGTGGGCCCGGGGTTTGTTTATTAGCGGCACAAAGTGCAGGCTAGGTGGGTACGGCAAACGGGGCAAGGCAATAGCCGGCGGCGGACCGTAAGCGGGCCGCCGGTCAGTAGTCCAGGCCCGCGTACCACGCGCCGCGGCCGGCCGGTGTCAGGTCGAGGAGATGCCAGACGGGACTGAGGAGGTCGATGCCGCGCTCGCCGATGTCCTGGGCCATGCGGGGATGCATGGAGTAGAAGTGGCGCACCGTGCCGTCGCCGTCCCGGGTGAAGACGGAGATCGTGGAGTCCTGCGCGCCGTCCTCGTCCTCGCTGCCGAGGTCGTACTTGAACGTGCTGTCGCCGCAACTCAGCAGGCGCAGCCCGTTCCATCCGCGGTCGCGGGCGTGCCGGCGCAGAGCGGGCGGGTCGGCGGCAGCGGCGACCGCGAAGTCGGCGTTGCGCGCGATGTGGCGGGCCACCCCATGGAAGCCGTCGATCCACAGGGTGCACATCGGACAGGGCTCGGTCTGCAGCTTGCCGTACATCAGGTGGTAGACGATCAGCGGCCGGTCCGGGGCGGTGAACAGCCCGCTGAGGGCGACCTCACGGACCGGGCCGTCGCCCGCGCCGAGGTCGGCCGGGCCTTCGAGGAAGACGTAGTCGTCGACCGGCGGGCCCGGCGGGAGCGCGCGTCGCCGGGCCGCCACCTGTTCGCGGTGGCGCATGAGGTCGATCTCGGCGAGGCGGAGCGCTTCTCGGGCGGCGAGGTACTCCGCGGACTCGCCGGGCAGACGGGTTTGCCGCAGCATCGCGTCCTCCTGGGTGGGAGCGCCCCGAGCCGTGTTGCCGAGTCTAGGACGGGCCCGAGGCGCGTCGACAGTCGAGCGGAGGAGCCGAAACGCCGCGCGGCAGGGGTGCGGCGGGCACCGCGGTCCCGGGCGCGTCACCCGCGTGCACCCGGGTGGCCCCTTGACATGGGCCGCGCGGGCGAACTCCCGGCCACGGCTGCCGTCGGCGCCGACCGACGCGCCGTTTCGTTGGTCCGGTGCCGTATGCCGGTGCCTCGCGTCCCGCTCGAAAAGAGGTCCCATGCCCCGACTCCCCCGTCCGGCCGGTATCGCCATGGCCGTCCTCGCCCTCAGCGTGCTCGCCACGGCCCCCGCGTCGGGCGGCGAGCCGGCGCTCTCGGACGCGCGTCTCGTCGCCCACTTCGACTTCGCGGCCGGGCGGACCCCGGAGAACATCGCGCTCGAACGCGACGGCTCCGCCGACCTGACCTTCGCGTTCGCCCGGCAGGTCGCCAACGTCACCCGGCAGGGGACCACCCGCATCCTCGCGACCCTGCCGTCGGTGGCGAATGCGCACACACCCCTCGTGCGGGCCGCCATGGTCCTCGGCATCGCCCGCGCCCACGACGGCACGCTCTACGTCACCTACGCGACCGGGACCGCGAAGACGGGTGTCTGGCGCATCGCCCGCGGCGGCGGCGCGCCCCGCCAGATCGCGAAGCTGCCGGCCGACAGCCTGCCCAACGGCCTGGCCCTCGACGAGCACCGGGGCGTGCTCTACGCCGCGGACTCGGTGCTCGGCACCGTCTGGCGCATTCCGCGCTCGGGCGGCAAGGCCGTCGCGTGGGCCAAGGGCGCCGCGCTCACCCCGGCCCGCGCCCCCGCGGAGGGCGTCGGCGCCAACGGCATCAAGGTGCACGGCCATGCCGTGTGGGTGTCCAACACCGACCGGGGGACGCTGCTGCGCATCCCGGTGCGTCCGGACGACACCGCGGGAGCGGTCGAGAAGCGCGCGACCGGTCTCGCCGGGATCGACGACTTCGCCTTCACCGGGCGCGGGCACACCGTCCTCGCCGCGCTGATCTCCAGCAACCGGGTGGCCCTGGTACGCCCCGACGGCACCCACACGGAGGTGCTCGCGCGACAGGCCGGGCTGTCCAACCCGACCGCCGTGGCCGTACGCGACCGGACCGTCTACGTCACCGGCGGGGCGTACTACACCATGCGGGACCCGAACCTGCTCATCGCCCGCCTGCACCGGGGCTTCGACCGGTAGCGCGCGGCTCCCTCGGCGTCGCCCGGCTGCCCGCCCCCGCACCCCCCTCGGCTACCCGCCCGCCCGTCGTCGCGTCGCCCGGATCAGGACGTTCACCAGGACCGCCAGATCGGCGGCGCCGTCGGCGTCGTCCGCGTAGCGCGCGATCACCAGCGGCCCGACCTGGTCCAGCCGTACGCCCTCCAGGTCGAGTACATGGGCCAGGGCCAGCAGGGCCAGCCGGGCGTTGCCGTCCGCGAAGGGGTGGAAGAAGGCGACGTCCAGGTAGGCCCTGGCGGCGCGGGCCGGGAGCGGTACGCCGCTGTCGCCGCTCTCCCGCAGGCAGTCCGCGAAGTCCCGCCAGGTGTGCGCGGTCAGGCCGTAGCGTTCCCGGCCGCCCTTGGCGAACGCGTCGCCGTCACGGAAGGGCATGTCGGGTTCGCCGAGCACGAGTTGCTGCCAGTCGGCCAGCAGCTTCGGGGCGAGCGGCTCGCCCCGGGCCGCGTCGCCGCGGGCGCGGGCCAGCGCGGCGTGCAGCCGGTCGGCGCGAGCCGGGTCGCGCCGCCGCACCGGGCCGTCGTACCAGGCGACGAGGCCGTCGACGCGCCCCCGGACGGGGCGCGCCGCGTCCGCGGGGACCGCCGACGCCCAGTCGACCTGCCGTCTGACCCGGCACCAGACGGCCAGCGCGTCGGACGTCACCGGCACGTCGGAGGTCACCGGCGCGTCAGACGTCGAGGGACGGCCGGGTGCCGGTGGCCCGGACCGCCAAGTCCTCGCCCACCGCGTCCACCAGGGTCTGCTTCGGCGTGGTCCAGCTCGCGAACCGCCCGCCGATCGCCTCGTCGACCATCCGCCTGGCCTCCTCCGGCTCCACTCCGGCCGAGGAGAGGAACCAGATGAGGACCAGCGTGCACAGCCCGTACCAGCCGTCCTCCGCGCCCGTGCGGTCCACCACCAGCGTCATCAGCCGGGTCGCCGCCCGCTCCAGGTGCCAACTGCGGTCCTCGGCGCTCGCGTCGGGCGGCGGAGCCAGCCACTCGAACCTGTCGGCCAGTTCCTCCAGCCAGTCGCGCCACTCCAGCAGCGAGTCCACGACCCGGGCGGCCGTCGGCCCGGGTTCCCCCACCGAGTGCGGGACGCAGCACCAACTGGCGACCACTCCGCCGCCACCGCCCTCGCCGATGCCCCAGTGCCAGCCGCAGGTCCAGCGGCCGTACCGGGCCGCGAGGAGTTCGGTGACCGCGTGGTAGAAGGCCCAGCCCTCGCTGCTGTGGCCCTGGGAAGGGGGCGTGGGCACCATCGAGGTGATCAGCGCGGTGAGCCGGGCCTCTTCCGCCTCGTCCCAGGCGAAGGGATTGCGGTCCGGGTCGGCGGCGGACCACGGCAGCCGGAAGGGCGCGAGTTCGGGGTTGGCGGACGTGACGTGCCTCCCTGGGCGTCGGAACAACCGATCGATAGTGCCCGGGCGGGCGGTGCTTGTCATCCGGATATCCGCCCGCCCGATCGGGGTCGCGGGCCCGCGGGCCGGTCACTTCGAAAACCTGCGCCCCAATGGTGACTTCGTGCCCGCGGGCCCGCGGGCCGCCGATCTGCTTTTCAGCCCCGTGACCATGCGTTTTCGGCCTTTGTGACCCATGTGTTCGGACAAACACCGAATACGGCTCGGTTAATGCTTGCTCACGAGCTGGTTGCCAGCGGGTGAGCACGCCATGATGGCCCCATGACGTTGGCCTCGCGCGCACTCGCGCAACTGGCGACTTGGCCGGACCTGAGACAGGCCGTGCCGAGCTGCGGCCTTGGGCAGGCGGTGAGCTCGGCCCGGGGCGAGATCGCCCACTTCCACTCGGACCGGGATGTCGATCTGCATCTGACGGACCGTGCCATCCGGCGTTTCGCCAAGGACCTCAACGGCTCCAGCGCGATCCGTGTCGTGCCCGGTTCGCAGTGGGTGACCATACGCCTCGACGCCGCGAGCGACGTCGACCTGCTCATGACGCTGGTGAGCGTCGCCCTCCAGGCCCAGCTGACCTGGCAGGACCCCGTCGACAGGCCCCAGGTCGGCTGCAACGACCAGCGCGGCGCGGGCTTCGTCCGGGCGGACCCCTACGGCATCTGACGCCGCACGCCGGGTGTCACACGGCGACGACCCGGATCCCCGCCTCCTCGAACCGGTGCACGGTCTCCTGTCCCACAGCCGTGTCGGTGACCAGCGTGTCCACCAGCTCGGCCGAGCAGATCCGGGCGAACGCGCGCCGGCCCAGCTTGCTGGAGTCTGCGGCGACGACCACGCGGGCGGCCCGCTCGCACAGCAGCCGGTTGATCGCGGCCTCCTCCTCGTCGTGCGCGGCCGCGCCGTGGGTGACGTCGAAGGCGACCACCCCGAGCACGGCCACGTCGAGGGTGATCTGGCCGAGCACGCCGTCCGCGAGGGGGCCGATGAGTTCGTACGACTGCGGGCGCGCGACCCCGCCCGTCACCACGATCTTGAACTGGGGCCGCACCGCGAGCTCGTTGGCGATGTTGAGCGCGTTGGTGACGACGGTCAGCGCCGGTGAGCCGGCGGTGAGGTCGCCGCGCACGGCCAGCGCCCGGGCCACCTCGGTGGTGGTCGTGCCGCCGGTCAGGCCCACCGCCTCGCCCGGTGCGACGAGATCCGCGACCGCCTTCGCGATGCGCTGCTTCTCGGAGGCGCGGCGGGCCGTCTTGTAGCGCAACGGCAGTTCGTAGGACACGCCGTGGACCACGGCCCCGCCCCGGGTGCGCACCAGCATCTGCTGCTCGGCCAGCTGGTCGAAGTCACGGCGGATCGTCGCGGCCGAGACCGACAGCTCGGCCGCCGCCTCCTCGACGTCCAGGCGGCCACGCTCGACGAGCAGCTCCAGCAACGCCTTCCAGCGTGCGTCCCGCGACATCCGCGGCCTCCGTTCCTCGATCTCCCGATCTTCCCGCGACCCTAGCGCACTCTGTTTCCGTTCGATTGCTTGATTGTGCGCGAAACGCCGCTATATCTTGCAAGAACAATCAGCAGCCGGGGAGGGGTACGACATGAGTCATGTCGAGGACGAGCTGAACAGCCAGCCCGAGTGCTGGACACGGGCGGCGCGACAGGCCGAGCGGAGCGCCGCGGCGCTCCCGACGCCGGGGGAGCGGGTCGCCGTCGTCGGCTGCGGCACCTCGTACTTCATGGCCCAGACGGCCGCGGCCTTGCGCGAGAGCGCCGGCCGGGGCGAGACGGACGCCTTCGCCGCGTCCGAGTTCCCCCACGGCCGCCGGTACGACCGGGTCGTGGCCCTCACCCGCTCCGGCACCACCACCGAAGTGCTCGACCTGCTCGGGAGGCTGAAGGGACACACCCCCACCACCGCGGTCACCGCGGACCCGGACACTCCCGTGATGACGGCCGCCGACGAGGTGGTCGTGCTCGACTTCGCCGACGAACGGTCCGTCGTGCAGACCCGGTTCGCCACCAGCGCGCTCACCCTGCTCCGCGCCCACCTCGGCCTGCACACCGACGCCGTCGTCGCCGACGCCCGCACCGCGCTGTCGACACCCCTGCCCGTGGGGCTCGACGCGTGCACGCAGTTCACCTTCCTCGGCCGCGGCTGGACCGTCGGTCTCGCCAGCGAGGCGGGGCTGAAGATGCGCGAGGCCTCGCTCGCCTGGACCGAGGCCTATCCGGCGATGGAGTACCGACACGGACCCATCAGCATCACCACCGAGGGCACGGCGACCTGGATGCTCGGCGAGGCCCCGGACGGGCTCGCCGCACAGGTGGGGGCCACGGGCGGATGGTGGATCGAGGGCCGGCTCGACCCGTTGGCCGAACTCGTGCGCGTCCAGCGGCTCGCGGTGGCCGTCGCCGCCCGCCGGGGCCTCGACCCCGACCGGCCACGCCACCTCACCCGCTCGGTGATCCTCGCCCCCTGACATCGCCGCCCCCTCGGGAAAGGAAGAGGCCGTGCCCCTCGCAGCCACCGGCGAGCTGGTCGCCCGCGCCGCCGCCGCGCACTCCGCCGTCGCCGCCTTCAACATCATCACCCTGGAACACGTCGAGGCCGTCATCGCCGGCGCCGAGGAGGCCCGGTCGCCCGTGGTCCTCCAAGTCAGCGAGAACGCCGTGAAGTTCCGCTACGGACGGCTGCTCCCGCTGGCCCGTGCCGCCGTCGCCGCGGCCGAACGCGCCTGTGTGCCCGTGGCGTTGCACCTCGACCACGTGCAGAGCGACGACCTGCTGCGCCAGGCCCCCGGCGCAGGCTTCGGCTCCGTCATGTACGACGCGTCCCGGCTGCCGTACGCGCAGAACCTCGCCGCGACCCGCGCGGCCGCCGACTGGGCCCATGCCCAAGGGCTGTGGATCGAGGCCGAGTTGGGGTCGATCGGCGGCAAGACCGGGCAGCCGGAGTACGCGGCCGCCCGGCCCGACGACGCCGGGCCGGGCGGGCGCGACGGGCCGAGGTCGGGCGGGCGTGAGGAGTCCGTGCCGGGCGCGACCGGCGTGGCTTCAGGCGGCCGTGACGGGTCGGCGCCGAGCGGGCCCGGCCTGTCCGGGGCCGGTGTGTCCGGGCCCGTCGGGCCGCCGACCCTTGACGCCCACGCGCCCGGTGCCCGTACCGACCCTGACGAGGCGCGTGCCTTCGTCGCGCGAACCGGGGTCGACGCCCTGGCCGTCGCCATCGGCAGTGTGCACGCCATGACGACCCGCACCGCCGCCCTCGACCACGAGCTCCTTCAGCGGCTGTCCGCCGCCGTGCCCGTACCGCTCGTCCTGCACGGCTCCTCCGGCGTGCCGGACGACGGGCTCGTCGCGGCGGTCGCGGGCGGCATCGCCAAGGTCAACGTCGGCACGACCCTGAACCAGGCGATGACCGGGGCGATCCGTGACTTCCTCGCCGCCCATCCCGAGGCCGTCGACTCGCGCAAGTACCTCAGCGTGGGGCGCGAGGCCATGGCGGGGGAGGTGGCGCGGATCATCCGGGTGCTCGGCCGGGCGGCGCCGGCCGCGCACGACGGGCGGGCCGCTACTTCTTGACGGCCCGCAGCACCACGAACTTCGCGTCACCGGCCACCAGTTGGCTGTTGCCGAACAGGCGCCGCAGCTTCACGTGGTACCCCAGGTGCCGGTTGCCGATCACCCACAGCTCGCCCCCGGGGCGCAGCACGCGCCGCGCCCCGGTGAACATCCGCCAGGCCGTCGTGTCGGTCAGCGCCTGGTGCGAGTGGAACGGCGGGTTGTTGAGGACCAGGTCCGCGCTGCCGGCGGCCACCCCGGCCAGCCCGTCCCCGACCCGGAACTCCGCGTGTCCGGGCACCCCGTTCGCCTTGTACGTCGCCTCCGCCGAGGCCACCGCCTGGAACGACTCGTCCACGAACAGCACCTCGGCATCGGGATCGGCCAGCGCCATCGCCGTACCGACGACACCGTTGCCGCACCCCAGGTCCACGACCCGGCGCCCGCCCCTGCCCGCCGGCAGGTGCTGGAGGAAGAACCGGGTGCCGATGTCCAGCCGGTCGGCGCAGAAGACGCCCGCGTGGTTGACGACGGCGGCCCCGGAGACCGCGCCGAGGCCCTCGGGCAGGGTGTAGCCGTACGGCCAGGGATTGGTGCCGCGCTCCAGCGTCGGATCCGGGGCGCAGAAGATCAGCCGGGCCTTCTGCTCGGCGAGCGAGGTCCGGGTCGGGCCGAGGATCCGCTCGAACAGCCGCAGCGTCGAGGTGTGGATCTCCTTCACCATCCCGGTGCCGACGACGACCGTGTCCGCGTGCACGGCGGGGGCCAGCCGCAGCAGCTGGTCCTCCAGGAGCGCCAGGCTCTTCGGCACCCGGACGAGCAGCGCGTCGACCCGCTCGGGCGGCGGATCCTGCGTGGTCAGCAGCCGTACGGCGCCGGGCGCGACGCCGGCTCGCGCGAGGTTCGCCCGGGTCGCCTCCTGGCTCAGGAACGAGTCGGTGATCTGCGTCGGCCGGTGCTCCGCCAGTGCCGTGACCAGCGCGCCCCAGCGGTCGCCGAGGACCACGACCGTGCCGGACAGCGGGATCCGCTCCTGGGCCAGATGCCGCAGCAGATACGCGTCGGAGGCGTCCCAGGCACGCAGCCGGTCGTGCGGATCCTCGGGGAACCGGGACAGTTCGAGCTCGCCCCACGGAGTCGTCATACGCTCGTTCATCGTGCGTCCAGGCTAGCGGAGCCGCAGCTCAGGACCGGTCGGGCGGCCCTTCGGGCAGGATGGGTGCATGGACGCCGAGCTGTTCCCGAGGACGCGCACCGAGGTCGCGCCGGGTGCGGTGCACCTCCCGGACTGGCTGGACGCCCCGGCTCAGCGGGAGCTGCTGGCGGCCTGCCGGGAGTGGGCGCGCCCGCCGGCCGGCCTGCGCACGGTCCGCACACCGGGCGGCGGCACCATGACCGCCCGCCAGGTCTGCCTGGGCCGGCACTGGTACCCGTACGCCTACGCGCGCACCGTCGTCGACGGCGACGGCGCGCCGGTCAAACCCTTCCCGGCCTGGCTGGACGAGCTGGGCCGACGCGCGGTCGGCGCGACGCTCGGGGCGGACGCGGTCACCGGGACGCCGTACGACATCGCACTGATCAACTTCTACGACGCCGACGCCCGCATGGGCATGCACCGCGACGGCGACGAGCGGTCCGACGCGCCGGTGGTGTCGCTGAGCCTGGGCGACACCTGCGTCTTCCGGTTCGGCAACACCGAGACGCGGACGAAGCCCTACACGGACGTCGAACTGCGCAGCGGCGACCTGTTCGTCTTCGGCGGCGCGTCCCGCTCGGCCTACCACGGGGTGCCGCGGGTGCACCCCGCAACGGCGCCGTCCGGGCTCGGGCTGACCGGGCGGCTGAACATCACCCTGCGGGTGAGTGGCTTCTAGGTTGCGGCGTCGGCCGACCGCTGTAGGGATCATGGGAGACTCACCGTCATGAGCGGCAAGGTGGACCCCCGGACGGCGGGGGAAGGGACCACGTCCAGGACGCGGTTGGACCGGGGGCGTGGGGCGCTCGGCCCCGCGCTGGAGCTCGTGCACACCGGCCGCGCGCCGACCCGGGCCGTGCTGACCGCCGAACTGGGGGTGACCCGGGCGACGGCCGGCGCGGTGGCCGCCGAGCTGGAGGCGCTCGGACTGATCCGGGTGGACGCCCGGCCCGGCGCGCCGGCCGGCTCCCAGGGGCGTCCCTCGCACCGCCTGGAGGTCGCCGAGGACGGGCCCGTCGCGCTCGCGGCGCAGGTGCATGCGGACGGCTTCCGGGCGGCGCTGGTCGGCCTGGGCGGCCGGATCGTGGCGACCGCGCCCGGCTGCGAGACCGTGGATGCCGACCCGGCGAAGGTCCTCGGCTCGGTGGTCGAGGCGGGTGCCGAGTTGCTGCGGAGCACCGGCCGACGCTGTGTGGGCGCCGGGCTCGCGGTGCCGTCCGCGGTCGCCGAACCGGACGGCCTGGCCCTCAACCCCCTGCACCTGGACTGGCCGGTGGGGGCGCCGGTCCGCCGGATATTCGCACAGTGCGTGCGCGCCGCCGGGATCACCGAACCGGCGTTCGCCGGCAACGACGTCAACCTCGCCGCGCTCGCCGAACACCGGCACGGCGCGGGGCGCGGCGCCCGGGACCTGCTGTGCGTGGCCACCGGGCACCGCGGCGTGGGCGGCGCGCTGGTCCTCGACGGCCGTCTGCACACGGGCAGTTCGGGCCTGGCCCTGGAGGTCGGCCACCTCACGGTCAATCCCGAGGGCCGCCCCTGTCACTGCGGCAGCCGCGGCTGCCTGGACGTCGAGGCGGACCCGCTGGCCCTGCTCGTCGAGGCCGGCCGGGAGCCGGGCCCCGAGGTGTCCCTGCTCCAGCAGGCCAACGACCTGCTGCGCGGCCACTACCACGACCCGACCGTCCGCATGGCCGCCGAGGCGCTGATCGACCGCCTGGGCCTCGGCCTGGCCGGCCTGGTCAACATCCTGAACCCCGACCGCATCATCCTCGGCGGCCTGCACCGCACCCTGCTCGACGCCGACCCGGACCGCCTGCGCGCGGTCGTCGCCGACCGCAGCCTGTGGGGCCAGAGCGGCGGCGTCCCCATCCTCCCGTGCACCCTCGACCACAACAGCCTGGTCGGCGCGGCGGAACTGGCCTGGCAGCCCGTACTGGACGATCCGCTGGGGGCGTTGGCCTAGAGCCCGGTCTTCGGGACGGGGCCCTTGCCTACCGTCCGTCCCAGTCGACGGCGAAGGCCCGGGCCGGATTGTCCGTGAGGACGCGGTGCATCAGCTCCGTGCCGAGGTCCCGTTCGAGGCGTGGCCGCACCCGGCGCAGCAGGTACGGCATCCCGGGCCCGCCGTCGACCGCGCGCGCCCCGGCGGTCACGGTGTCCCCGCCGAGCAGGAGCCGGTGCCCGAACCCGGCCTCGGCCAGCGCCCGTACGGCGTCCGGCATGCGCCAGTCGGTGGCGTGATGGGCTCGGGACGGGCCGTCGAAGGCCAGCCAGCAGCCCGTCTCGGCGGCCTGCCGGTGCACGACGAGGTCGGGCGAGCGGTTGAGGTGGCCGAGCACGACCCGGTGCGGTGGCACGCCCAACTCGCCGCAGAGCAGGTCCAGTACGTCGAGCGCGCCCGTGCCCAGCTCCAGGTGCACGGCGATGGGCGCGCCCGTCGCGTGGTGGGCCTCGGCCGCGGCGGTCATCGTCCAGCGGGCGTGCGCGTCGAGGGCGTGGAAACCGCCGGCCACCTTGACGAGCCCGGCGCGGACCCCCGAGGTGCCGATGCCCTCGGTCAGCTCCGCGACGAACACGTCGGCCAGCTTCCCGCGCAGCCCGTCGAGCAACTCCGGCGCGTAGTGCGCCGCTTGGTGCAGTCCCGTGGCGCAGACCACGTGCACCCCGGCGGCCCGGGACAACAGCGGCAGGTCGGCTGCCCGCCGGCCCATCCCGTACGGCGTCCACTGGACGACACTCGCGCCGCCCGCCGCGCGGAACGCCTCCAGTTCGGCCCGCGCGGCGGTCGCGTCGTTCAGCTCCTGGCCGGGCAACCGGGGGCTGTGGAGGAAGAGGTGGTCGTGCGCGTCGCACACGCCGAGCTCCTCGGGGCGTATGTCGCCGAGGACCGTGCGGACGCCGCTCACCACTGGCGCCCGCGCGGCAGCCGGTCCCGCCCGGGGGCCGACAGGTGCAGCACCTGGAACACATCGCCCTCGGCCTTCGGCACGTCGTGCTCCCAGAGCGAGAAGTGCACCAGTTCCCAGTGCCGGGTGTCCACGGCGGCCGCGGCCAGCACGGCACCGTCCGACGCGGCCAGCCGCTCCGTCTCGCGCACCGCGTCCTCCATCGGGCCGGACAGCTCCGGCCCCGCGGGCACCGGCACCCGTCGCCGCACCGCGAAGGCGGCCGGGGCACCCGAGGCGCGCCCCTCCGCGTACGCCAGGCCCGTCCACTGCCGTGCCTCGGGCTGCCCGAAGTCGTCGACCAGCCCCTGGAAGGCGCCTCCCCACAGGAAGCGGTTCATGCCCTCCATGGTGTTCCAGAGGTAGAACGGCGCGTACTGGTTGACGGGCGATCCGTGCACCCCGCGCTCGCGCACCAGATAAGCCTTGAGACCGAGCCCGCCCCAGTCGTCGAGCAGCTGCCCGACGCGGGCCACGCGGTCGCTGACGACGCCCATGTCGTAGTCGGCGGGGAGGGTCAACTCGTACTGCAGGGCGTGCATGTCGAAGGTCCTTCCTCGGGACGGACGGAAACCGCTCAGCGGGGTGCGAGAAGGGAGAGCAGACCCCGGACGCCCGCGTCGAAGGCGGCCGGTGAACCGGAGGCGCGGGCCAGCACGTAACCGCCCTGCACGATGGCGAGGACGCTCGCGGCGATCTCCGCGCCGTCGAGGTGCGGCGCGAACTGCCCCTGTTCCTTGCCCTCTTCGACGATTCCGGCGATCCGGTCCCGGAGCCAGCCGATCGTCTCGTCGACCGGAGCGCGCAGTTCGTCGCTGGCGATCACGTCCGGGTCCATCGTGAGCCGGCCGACCGGGCAGCCGCGCAGCACCTCGCGCTCGCGCAGCAGATACGCCCTGATGCGCTCGTACGGCGTGCCCGGCCCGCCGAGTACTCCCTCGGCGGTGGCCCGCAGTTCCTCGGCCGTGCGCCGGATGGCCGCGAGGGCCAGATCGGGCTTGCCCTTGAAGTGGTGGTACATGCTGCCCTGGCCGGCGCCCGCGCGCTCCAGGATGGCCTTGGGGCTGGTGCCCACGTACCCGCGCTCCCACAGCAGCTCGCGGGTGGACTCGATCAGTCGCTCCGAGGTGCTCACACCATCACTGTACATACTAGTAGTTACAGTCTCCACCCGATGAGCGGGAGCCCACGGGAGGAGCCGCACGGCACCCGCGTACTCCCTGTGGGGTACGGCCACTGCCGCTGGCCGTACGACGACCCGGACACCCTCCCCGGGACAGTCTCGATCCAGCACCGAAGACGCTTCGGCAAGAGGCTTTCGCGGAGGAGATGAACCGAGATGCAGACCCTGGCGAACTGGGACGGCGGCCCCGGCCCGTGGATCCTGTTCTTCCCGCTGATCTGGGCGGCCGTCGTGGTCGGCGCGGTGACCGTCCTGCGCCGCACCGTGTGGCGCGGTCGCGGCGGACCGTGGCGGCCGGTGGACCCGCGCTCGGCGGGCGAGACACCGATCGCGGTCCTCGGCCGGCGCTTCGCCTCCGGCGAGATCGACGAGGACGAGTACTGGCGGCGGCTGTCCGTCCTGGAGGAGCACTTCGGCAGGCTGGGCAAGGGCGGTGCCGCATGAGCACCGCGACCACCCTGCGGACCGCCGCCCGCGTCGAGAACGCCGTGAAGGTGTACGGCCGTGGCGACACGGCCGTACGCGCCCTGGACGGCGTGGACGTGGACTTCCCGGCCGGACGCTTCACCGCGATCATGGGGCCCTCGGGCTCCGGCAAGTCCACCCTGATGCACTGTGCGGCCGGCCTCGACACGCTCACCTCGGGCGCCGCCTACATCGGCGACACCGACCTGGGCTCCCTGGACGACCGCCGCCTCACCCTGCTCCGCCGCGACCGGGTCGGCTTCGTCTTCCAGGCGTTCAACCTGGTGCCGACGCTGACCGTCGCGGAGAACATCACCCTGCCGCTGGACCTGGCGGGCGGCGGGGGAGACCCGGAGTGGATCGACGCGCTCGTCGACGTGGTCGGGCTGCGCGACCGGCTCCGTCACCGCCCGGCCGAACTCTCCGGCGGCCAGCAACAACGCGTCGCCGTGGCACGGGCGTTCGCCGGACGGCCGGACGTCGTCTTCGCCGACGAGCCGACCGGCAACCTCGACTCCCGCTCCGGCCAGGAGGTCCTCGGCCTCCTCGGCCGCGCCGTACGGCAGATGGACCGCACGGTCGTCATGGTCACCCACGACCCGGTCGCCGCCGCCCACGCCGACGAGGTCGTCTTCCTCGCGGACGGGCGCCTGGTCGACCGGATGCAGTCCCCGACCGCCGACGGCGTCCTGGACCGCATGAAGGCCTTCGAGGTGCGGTCGTGAACGCCCCCGTGCGTCTGAGCCTGTCCTCCCTGCGCGCCCACAGGCGGCGCTTCGCCGGCACGTTCCTCGCGGTGTTCCTCGGCGTCGCCTTCCTGGCCGGGACCCTGGTCATGGGCGACACGCTGCGGGCGAGCTTCGACTCGATGTTCGGCGAGGCCACCAGCGGCACGGACGCCGTGGTGCGCGGCGCCGACGCCATCACGACACCCGGCGAGGCCCAGGGCGTGCGCCGGCCCGTGGACACGGCCCTCGTACGGACCGTCGAGCGGGTGCCCGGCGTCGCGGCCGCCGCCCCGAACATCCAGGGCGCGGGCCAACTGGTCGGCGCCGACGGCAAGCCGATCGGCGGCCAGGGCCCGCCCACCCTCGCCGGCAACTGGATCACCGACCCGAGGCTCAACCCCTACCGACTCGCCGAGGGCCGCGCGCCCGTGCGGTCCGGCGAGGTCGTGATCAACCGCGGCACCGCGAAGAAGGGCGATCTGAAGATCGGCGACACGACGATCCTGCGCACGCCCGACCCGGTCCGGGTGACCGTCGTCGGCCTCGCGACCTTCGGCGGCGCGGACGGCATGGCCCAGGTGACCTTCACCGGTCTGACGCAGGCCGACGCCGAGAAGTACCTCACCGCCCGGCCCGGCCAGGCGGCGAGCATCCAGGTGCGGGCCGGGCCCGGGGTGAGCCGGCGCGAGCTCGTGGACCGGCTGACACCCGTCCTGCCCAAGGGCGTCGAGGCGATCACCGGTCAGGAGTCGGCGCGGGAGAACACCGACATGATCTCCAGCCAGTTCCTGTCGATCTTCACGACCTTCCTGCTGGTGTTCTCCGGGGTCGCCCTGATGGTCGCGACCTTCTCCATCCACAACACCTTCGCCATCGTCGTGGCCCAGCGCACCCGCGAGAACGCCCTGCTGCGCGCGCTCGGCGCCTCCCGCCGCCAGGTGACCGCGGCGACGCTGGTCGAGGCGAGCGCCGTAGCCCTGACGGCGTCCGCCGCCGGGCTCGCGGGCGGCGTCGGCATCGCCGCCGGACTGCAGGCCCTGTTCCCGGCCGTCGGATTCCCCTTCCCCGACGGCGACTTGGTGATCACGACACTGTCGATGGTCCTGCCGCTCGCGGTCGGCATCGTGGTCTGCCTGGGCTCCGCCCTGCTGCCCGCCGTACGGGCCGGACGCACCGCGCCCCTGGCCGCGCTGCGCGAGACGGCCGTCGACTCCTCCGGCGCCTTTCGCCCCCGCGCCGTGGTGGGCGGGGTCCTCGCCGCCCTCGGGGTCGCGGCGGCCCTCAGCGGCGTCCTCGTCTCACCGTCCGTCTGGCTGGCGGGACTCGGCGCCGTCCTCGCCCTGGCCGCCTTCGTGGTCCTCGGCCCGGTCGCCTCCGGCACGGCCGTACGGCTGCTCGGCGGGCCTCTCGACCGGCTGCGCGGGGTCACCGGCGGGCTCGCCCGGTGCAACGCCCTGCGCAGCCCGAAGCGGACGGCCGCCACGGCGAGCGCGCTGATGATCGGCGTCGCCGTCGTGTCGCTGTTCACGGTCTTCGGCGCCTCGCTCAAGGCCACCATGGACCAGACCGTGTCGCGGTCCTTCGCGGGCGACGTCGCCGTCAGCACCCCGTCGTTCGGCGCGGGCGGCAGCGGGCTCAGCCCCCGGCTGGCGCCGGCGGTCCAGCGGCTGCCCGAGGTGGACACCGCCGTCGGACTCGGCCGCGGGGTCGCCGAAGTCGACGGCAAGGGGCGGGCGTTGACCGTCACCGACCCGGCCGCGCTGGCCCGCACCTTCGACCTCGGCACGGTCCGCGGCTCCCTGCGCGACCTCGGCGCCGACGGCATCGCCGTCACCCGGAAGGAGGCCGACCGGCAGGGCCTGACCACAGGGGACACCGCCCGGCTCACCTTCACCGACGGCCGGACCCAGGACTTCACGGTCCGCGCGGTCTACGGCCGCTCCGAACTCGCCGGCGACTACGTCATCACCCGCGCGGCCTGGGCCCCGCACCGCACCCAGGACTCCGACAGCCTCGTCGCCGTCTCGTTCAAGGACGGCGTCGGCGCGGCAGCCGGGAAGGCGGCGGTGGAGAAGGTGGCCGCCCGGTACGGCGACCCGCAGGTGCAGACCCGCGACGAGTACGCGCAGTCCTCGGCCGGCGGCATCGACATGATGCTCACCCTCGTCTACGCGCTGCTCGCCCTCGCGGTGCTCATCGCCCTGCTCGGCATCGCCAACACGCTGACGCTGGCGATCCACGAGCGGACCCGGGAACTCGGCCTGCTGCGCGCCGTCGGCCAGACCCGGCCCCAGGCGCGGGCCATGGTCCGCTGGGAGTCGGTCCTGGTCGCCGCCTTCGGCACGGCCGGTGGTCTCGGCCTCGGTGCCTTCCTCGGCTGGGTGCTGGTGCGGGCTTCGGACGGCGCGAGCGACAGCGCCTTCGCCTTCGCGATCCCGCCCGCGCGGCTCGCGGCGGTCGCCCTGGTCGGCCTCGCGGTCGGGGCCCTGGCGGGCCTGCGCCCGGCGCGGCGGGCGGCCCGCCTGGACATCCTGCGGGCCATCGCCACCGAGTGACGTACCACCGTACGAGGCGTGTGCCGTACGGGAAGAAGGTCACCGCCCGGTCAGCCGGCAACGGCGGACCGGGCGGGAGCGTGTGCCGGAGCGCGGGCCGCGGGTGAGGCCTCCGCGAACACGGGCGCGGGCGCGGTTGTCTCCGCGACCGCGCGGCGCGGCGGGTGGGCCGGCTGCTGCTTCGTCGAAGCGGGCGCGGGCAGGGTGAACCACACGACCTTGCCCGTATCGCCGTCCGGTCGCGCCCCCCAGCTCTCGCTCACCGCGGCCACCATCGCCAGGCCGCGGCCGCAGGTGGCCAGCGGCGCGATGTCCTCGGGGTCCACCACCTCCGCCACGACCGGGAGGCGTGGATCGTGGTCGCGCACCGACACCGTCAGCCGGTCGAGCTGCAGTTCTATCTCCACGATGCACGACTTGTCGGGCTGGGCATGTCGGTGGACGTTGGTCAACAACTCCGTGACGCCGAGCGCGGCCCGGTCGATCAAGGAGTCCATATGCCAGTAGCGCAACTGCGCAGATACGATTCTGCGGACCTGGCCGATCCGCGACGGCAGGGCTTGGAGCTCCACCGTGCAGTGCCTGCTTGGATGACTGATCACGGCTGCGACTCCCCGATGTGAGGTCCGGACGAACCCGGAGGAACACGGAGAAACGAATCCAGCAGGGTGCCCCCGACCAAACGGCCGCCTGCTGCGGAAGCCGGCGGGCTGGTTCGCAGCGTTATCGCCGGTAAACCCAGAGTGACGTGAGATCAGCGTGACGCAGGACACACAGCCCCGCAACTCGCCGCTGTCCGGCGCCGCTCAGCCGCCGCGCCCCGCCGCCTTGCGCACCGCCTCGATGAACCGGCTTGCGGCCGGTGGCCCCGGCTCGCCCGGAGCGGGGTCGTGGTCACCGAGGGTCAGCAGGTACCGCTTGCCGTTGAGGTCGGCCAACGCCCGGTCGTCCGGGGCGAACCAGGGCTTCGAGGCACGGACCGCCTGCACCGGCGCGCTGTCGATCTCACTGCCGTAGCTCGTGAGCAACTCCAGCCTGCCGTCGCTGATCCGGACCTGTCCGGCCCGGGTGAGCGACCGCAGCCACTTCCCGATCCTCACGCCCGTCGCCGTGAACTCCGGCTCCGCCATCCTTCCCCGCCCCCTTGTGCGCGTCGGTCGTCGGACCGGGTGCCCGGGTGGGCCGTGGTCCGACGTGATCCAGCGTGTCGTGATCCAGTGTGTGCCCCCGTTCGGGACGTTCGTCCCGTCCCGGTGCAGTCTGCCCGCGCCCGGCGTGCGGCACCAGTGCACAGGAGGTACCGGCCGGATGTGCCCGGAGCACTCCGCGCAATGCGCCCCCCGGGCGCTCCCCCGTTGCTCCCCAGGGGTGTCTTTGAGCCGCTCAAAGGTGTGTTTATGCAGGTGAGAAGCGTGCGGAAGGTGTTTATGATCGGTGCGTCGGCCGCGCCAGGCGCCGTCGGCGCGAAGCGTAAGGAGCCCCGCCGTGAGCACCACCCCACAGACCTGGACCGGCGCCACCCTCGACGTCGACCACAGTGATGCCGAATACCGCAGCTGGCTGAAAGAGGCCGTCCGGAAGGTACAGGCGGACGCGAACCGCTCGGCGGACACACACCTGCTGCGCTTCCCCCTGCCGGAACAGTGGGGCATCGACCTGTACCTGAAGGACGAGTCGACCCATCCGACCGGAAGCCTCAAACACCGGCTCGCGCGCTCGCTGTTCCTCTACGGCCTGTGCAATGGCTGGATCAGGCCGGACCGCCCGGTGATCGAGGCGTCCAGCGGTTCGACGGCCGTCTCCGAGGCGTACTTCGCCAAGCTGATCGGCGTGCCCTTCATCGCGGTCATGCCGCGCACGACCAGCGCCGAGAAGTGCCGCCTCATCGAATTCCACGGCGGACAGTGCCACTTCGTGGACGACTCACGGAAGATGTACGAGGAGTCGGCCCGCCTCGCGGTGGAGACCGGCGGCCACTACATGGACCAGTTCACCTACGCCGAACGGGCCACGGACTGGCGCGGCAACAACAACATCGCCGAATCGATCTTCCGCCAGCTGGAGTTGGAACGGTTCCCGGAGCCCGCGTGGATCGTCGCCACGGCGGGCACCGGCGGTACCTCGGCGACCCTCGCGCGTTACGTCCACTACATGCAGTACGACACCCGCATCTGCGTCGCCGACCCGGAGAACTCCTGTTTCTTCGAGGGCTGGACCACCGGCGATCCGGACGTCACCTGCGACTGCGGCTCCCGCATCGAGGGCATCGGCCGGCCGCGCATGGAACCGAGCTTCGTGCCCGGCGCCATCGACCGCATGATGAAGGTCCCCGACGCGGCCAGCGTCGCCGCCGTCCGCGCCCTGGAGGGGGCCATCGGCCGCAAGGCGGGCGGCTCGACCGGCACCGGACTGTGGAGCGCCCTGAAGATCGTCGCCGAGATGGTGTCAGCGGGCCGCCGAGGCAGCGTGGTGACCCTGCTCTGCGACCCCGGGGACCGCTACCTCGACAAGTACTACTCCGACGCGTGGCTGGCGGAACAGGGCCTGGACATCGCCCCGTACACCGCCGCGATCGACTCGTTCCTGGCGACGGGCAGGTGGCCGGACTGACCGGTTCCTGGGGACTCAGGCGGCCAGGCGCCGGTCCAGGGCGGTGACCGCTCCGCGGAACGAGCGGCCCACGCCCGCACGGGCCAGACGGAACACGAAGCGGAAAGCGGCGGTTCCGTCGACCGCGAACGTCATCTGCACCCGGGTGCCGGTGCCGGCCGGGGTGAGCCGCCACTCCTCCACCCAGGCCCGGGTGCCGGGCGCGTTGGTCACGTCCACGCGGTAGGCGTACACCTCGGGCGACTTGGCCGCCAGGATCGTCTCCCCGAACCGTGTGCCGCCCCGCAGCCGTACCTCGCGCCCGCCCTCGGTCGACCGGGCCGCGGCCACCGCCGAGAACCACTCGGGCCAACCGGGCACGTCCTCGGCGAGCGCGTGGAAGACCGTGTCCGGAGCGGCCGCGATCTCCCGTGCGAACACCAGACGTACGGGCGCGGTCTCGACGAAGTCGAGCCCCACCGGACGCAGGTGGTGAGCCATGGACGACACCCCCTCGTGAAATCCCGGCAGCGAACGGGCCGTTGGGCCGGTTCACCCTAGCTGACGGGCCGTCAGATGTCTGTATCCTCTTCGGGCTCGCCCGCCACCACCAGCCGCCGCAGGTGCTCGGAGATCTCCGCCCGCGCCGCCGTCGGCATTCCCGCGTCGGTGACCAGCGTGTCGACCTGCTCCAGCGCGGCGAACGAACTCAGGCCCACCGTGCCCCACTTGGTGTGGTCGGCGATCACCACGACCCGCCGCGCCGACTGCACCAGCCGCCGGTTGGTCTCGGCCTCCGCGAGGTTCGGCGTCGACAGGCCGGCCTCCAGCGATATGCCGTGCACACCGAGGAACAGCAGGTCGAAGTGGAGCGCCGCGATCGCCTGGTCGGCCACCGGGCCCACGAGCGAGTCCGAGGGGGTGCGCACCCCGCCGGTCAGCACCACCGTGGCCGCTCCCTGCCGCTGGCCCGAGGTGCGCTGCGCCGCGTGGAAGACGTCCGCGACCCGTACCGAGTTGGTGACCACGGTCAGGTCGGGCACTTCGAGCAGGTGGTGCGCCAGCGCGTAGGTCGTCGTACCGCCCGACAGGGCGATCGCGGTGCCGGGCGTGACCAACTCGGCGGCGACCCGCGCGATGTCCTCCTTGGCGCTCAGCTCCAGCCCCGACTTGGCCTCGAAGCCGGGCTCGTGGGTGCTGGCCTCGACGACCGGCACCGCACCGCCGTGCACCTTCTCCAGAACCCCCTGGCGGGCCAGCGCGTCCAGGTCGCGGCGCACGGTCATGTCCGACACGCCGAGCTTGCGGGTCAGCTCGTTGACCCGCACGCCGCCGCGCCGGCGGACCTCGTCCAGGATCAGGGCGCGGCGCTGCTCCGCGAGGAGGTTCTGATTCTCACTCACGTACGCTCCGGTCCTTTCGCCTCAAGCCGTCCGACTCGCCCCTCGCACCTGCTCCGACCAGGTTGTTCCGGCTGACCTTGGTGCGCGGGCGTCCCATCCTTTCACGGGAGGGTCCCGGTTGCGCCACTCTGCGCACCGACGCGCTCATGTCATCGGGGCAGCGCGCGTCCCGTCGGATGTCACACGGATGGGGGAGATTCCGTGCGCGGAGGTGTACGGCACACCGGGAGCGGCGATCTCAAGCCCGCACGGACACATGCGGACGGCGCCTCACGGGGGAAGTGCGAGAACAGTGGAGCGTGCGCAGGGACGAACCACCAAGGGCGCGGTGAACGGCAGCGTCGTGCCGGCCGGCGAAGCCGGGACGGACCTGGAACTCCTGGTCCACGGGGTCGGTGGCACCACACCGGAACACATGCTCGGTGATCCGCGCACGGTGCGGATCACCGGCGACGACACGGCCGCCGTCTTCCGGCGCGCCGACGACGCCGACGCCGAGGCCCGACCGGGCGACCACCGGGACGGACCGGTGCCGGAGGCCTACGTCTGGTGCAACCTGACCTCCGGCAACGGCGCCCGCGCCCTGTGGCTGTTGCTGCTGCCCTTCATGGTCGTCAACCTCGCCCACTGGATGCAGCCCGTCGTGCGCGGGCGGGAGCGGACGGTGCGGTTCTACGGGCTGCTCGTGCGGCTCGCCGGGCTCACGCTGACGGTGCTGCTGGTGGCCGCGGCCTGCGAGGTCGCGCTGGACCTCGCGGCCTGGCAGTGCGCGGGCTCCGCCGCCTGCGCCCGCCGCCACTCCTGGCTGGGCTTCCTCTCGCCGGCCGTCTCCGGCGACGGCTGGTGGAGCCACCCCGGCCGCCGCCTCGCCCCCGCCGCCCTGATCCCCACCGCCCTCACCACCCTCCTCTGGTACCTCTCGCACCGCACATGGACCGCGTACGAGTCGGAAAAGCCGATGGCACGCGACGAAGAGGAAGAGGGGGAGGAGCGGGAGGCGCGTGGGACGGGTGCGGCTGCCGAGGGCATCGGGGTCGGTGGTTCCGATGGTTCTCGTGGTACTGGAGTGGACGAATCCGCGGGGCGCACCTCGCTCGGGCGGCCCGGATTCTGGTACGGGCGGCGGCTGGTGGCGCGGCTGCGGGGCGCGCACACCGCGGCGGGGCTGCTCACGGTCGCCGCGGCCGTGGCGACGCCGGCGGTGGTCTTCGACCGCCGGGCCGACGGACCCGCGGCGTTGGAGGCGGCGGGTTGGCTGCTGACCGTGGCCCTGTCGGCCTGGGCGGCCGCCGTGGTCTTCGTGGTGTGCCGACGGGGTCGCAGCGAGAACCGCCTCGACCAGGAGCTCGACGAGCACCTCGTACGACGGCTGCCGCTCGGCGCCCTCGTCCTGCTGGCCCTCACCCTCGGCTACGCCGGCTGGTCGCGTCCGGGCTGGCGGGGCACCGGACGACTGCCGGGGGACGCCGCGTTCGGCAGCATCGCGCTGGCGCAGGGCGCCCTGGTCGTCGCCCTCGGCGTGGTCGCCCACGCACTGCACCGCCGCCGCCCCGACCGGCGCGCCGCGATGCGCGGCCTCGCCGGCCCCGCGGTGGCCCTGCTGGCCTGCGCGCTGGGCGGCGTGATGTCGGGCGGGGTCGCGCAGCGCGTGGCCGACTGGCTCGACGGCACCGGCGGTTCCATCGACGGCCCACCCGTACTCCTGACCTGGCAGGCCTCGGTGATCCCGCCCCTCCTCGCGGCCCTGCTGGCGCTGGCGGGCTGGCTGTCCTGGCGCACCTGGCTGCTCAGCCGCGCCGAACGCGGCGAGGTGGAGCTCGACCACACGGGAGAGCCCGAGGACTTCGCGCGCACCCGCCGCATCGCCCGCACCCGGGCGACGGCCGCCCTCACCGACCGGGTGCCCCTCGTGGTCGCCGTCCTCTCCGCCGCCACCCTGCTGCTCGGCGCCGGAGCGCTGGTGGGCGCCGAGGTGACCGAGAGGACGCCCGGCGAGGCCACGCGGCACACCTACGCCGTCGTCCAGGGCGCGGCCGAGACCTCACAGAACCTGGGCTCCTGGCTGGTCGGACTCGGCTTCGTACTCTTCGTCACCTGGGGCCGCCGCGCCTACAAGGACGCCTCCGCGCGCCGCACCATCGGCATCCTCTGGGACGTCGGCACCTTCTGGCCGCGCGCCGCCCACCCCTTCGCGCCGCCCTGCTACGCCGAGCGCGCGGTGCCGGACCTGACCTGGCGCATGGCGACCTGGACGCGGCGTACGGGCGGACGCCTGATCATCTCCGGCCACTCCCAGGGCAGCGTGCTCGCCGCCGCCGCGGCCTGGCAGCTGAGACCGTCCGACCGCGGGCGGGTCGGGCTGCTGACCTACGGCTCCCCGCTGGAGCGCCTGTACGGCCGCTGGTTCCCGGCCTACTTCGGCCCGGCCGCGCTCCGCTCCCTGCACCGCGAGGTCGCCTGCTGGCGCAACCTCTACCGCCTCACCGACCCGATCGGCGGACCGGTCCGCGTCCCCGGCGGCAGCGGCCCGGACGTGGACCACGAGCCGCTCAAGGACCCCCTCGCCTACGGCCGCACCGGCCGGCACCCGCTGCCCGCCCCGATCCTCGGCCACTCCGACTACCAGGCGGACCCGGCCTTCGCACAGGAACGGGAGCGACTGCTGGCCCGGCTCCGCCCGGAACTGCCGGGCCAGCGACCGGACCCGGCGTCCTAGCGCCCCTACGGCAGGACACGCCGGACTGGCACGGTCAGGGCAGCTCCGGCAGGTCCTCCGCGTACAGCAGGGTCAGGTCGTCCGTGCTCGGGTCGTCGAGCTGGGCCACCCGGCTCGCGTGCCGTTCCACCATCGCCTCGAACGTCTGGCGTGCGGTACGGCCGTTGCCGAAGGCCGGGCCCTTGGGGATCGCCGTGAAGTACTTCAGCAGGGCCTCGGGCGCGCCCGGCGCCAGCCGGTACTCGTGCTCGTCGGACTGCTGTTCCACGATCCGCAGCAGCTCCTCGGGGCCGTAGTCGCTGAAGGTGATGGTCCGCGAGAAGCGGGACGCCACCCCGGGGTTGACGGACAGGAACCGCTCCATCTCCGCCGTGTATCCCGCGACGATCACCACGACCGCGTCCCGGTGGTCCTCCATCAGCTTCACCAGCGTGTCGATGGCCTCCTTGCCGAAGTCACGGCCCGCGTCCTGCGGTGACAGCGCGTACGCCTCGTCGATGAACAGCACGCCGCCGCGGGCCCGTTCGAAGGCCTCCTGGGTGCGGATCGCGGTGGAGCCGATGTGTTCGCCGACCAGGTCGACCCGGGACACCTCGACGAGATGGCCCTTCTCCAGCACGCCGAGGGAGGCGAGGATCTCGCCGTAGAGCCGGGCGACCGTCGTCTTGCCGGTGCCGGGTGAGCCGGTGAAGACCAGGTGCCGCTTGACCGAGGCCGCCTTCAGTCCCGCCTGCTGCCGGCGCCGGCCCACCTCGATCATGTCGGTGAGCGCCCGCACCTCGCGCTTCACGCTCTCCAGGCCGACCAGCGCGTCGAGTTCGCCGAGCACGGCCTTGGAGGTCCGGGCCGGCTCCGGCGCCGCAGCGGTGACGAGCGGTTCCTGCTCGGTGCTGCGCTGCCCCGGGATCGCACCCAGCAGACCGGCGGACTGCCCCGCCGTCTGCGTGACCGTCTCGCGGGCCGCCGGCGGCCTGACCCCGCCGCCGCTCTCGTCGCTGGTGCAGTCCTCGACGACCGGGCCCGTGCCGGACCCCGACTCCGCGCCGCCGTCCGCGAACTCGTAGCCCCCGCGCGCGCACCGCTCCGTACGGCACTTCTTCAGCGTCGTACGGCAGCCGTCGATCACATGGAAGCCGTAGCCGCCGCTGTTCGTCACCCGGCAGCCCAGGAAGTTGCCGCGACCCCCGGCCGACACGTAGAAGCCCGCCTCCGCGGGGGAGTCGACCGTGCAGCGCTCGATGGTGGGGTCGGCGCCCTTGGTGACGATCACGCCGGTCTGGGCGCCGTCCAGCGTGCAGTTGTTGAGGGTGCCGCCGCTGCCGTGGTCGCGGAACCACGCCCCGGTGGCCGCGTCCCGGATCCGGCAGTCGTCGAGCTGCGCCGTGGCGCCGTCACTCACCGACACGGCCGTGTTGCGCACCTGGAACAGGTCGCTGTCGACGACGTCCGCGCGGGAGCCGCGGTCCAGCACGAACAGCGCGTCCGGCACGTCGTGCACCCGGCAGGAGTCGAGCACCGCCGTGGCGCCGTCGCTCACCCACACCGCCGGGTAGTCGCCCGTACTGTCGAAGATCTCGCACTGGTTGGCGTCCACGCGCGTGCCCGGGTCCCACACGGACAGGCCGTTGCGTCCGAACTGACGCACCGTCGTCCGGGTCAGCGTGAGGACCGAGCGGGAGCGCAGGTCGACCGCGTTCTCCGGGATGTCGTGGATGCGGCAGTCGGCGAGCGTGAGCACGGCGTCCGTGTCGAGCGTGACGCCGTCGGCGGTGGTGCGGTGCACGTCGCAGTCGGTGAGGTGGGCGGTGGCCCGCGCGGTGGCCTGGATTCCGGAGCCGCGGACCTCGTAGATCTCGCAACCCACCGCTTCCAGCGCCGAGTTCTCCCCGGTGACCATCAGGCCCGTGCCGGAGGTGTGGTGCACCCGGCAGCGGTCCAGGCGGGGGTGCCCGCCGCCGCGCACCGCGACGCCCGACTGACCGGCCGCCACCACCTCGCAGTCCTCGAACACCCCGGCGCCGCCGTCGAGTACGGCGATGCCGATCCCCGCCGGGTTGTCCACGGTGCAGCGGCGCACGGTCGGGCGCGCTCCGCCGCGCACCTCGATGCCGGTGGCCGACCGGGTGACGATCCGGATGTCCGTCAGCTCCGGCGTGCCCTCCTCGACCAGGAGCGCGGGCGCCGCCACGTCCTGGCCCTCCACGTGCAGGTCCTGCACCACGGCCGAGGCGCGCACGGTCAACGGGACCCCGTCCACCGGCGCGATGCGCACCGAGCCGGGCGAGCCCTCGGGCCCACGCAGCGTCACCGCCCGCTCGACGACGAGGTTCTCCCGGTAGGTGCCGGGGGCGATGGTGAGGACGTCGCCGTCGGCGGCTGCCTCCAGGGCGGCGGCGAGCGAAGCGTACTCACCCGTGCGGCGCCGCCACCGCGATGTGCCGGTGTGCGTCACCTGGACCGTGCCCTGTGCCATGGCGTTGCCGTGCCCCCACCTCGTCGTACTGATGGCGTGTGCGCCGTCGGGACGCTACAGCCGCACCCCTGCGGCTCGCTCCCGCGCGGGTCGATGCCGAAAGCTTCGGCCGGTCCACCGTAGCGTGCGGGCGGCCAGTGGGTTGACCAGAGGCGGAAGGCCGTCAGCTGCCGGTGCCGGCCCTGCCCCAGTCCGGGCCCGCACGGTCCCAGGCCTGGTCCCAACGCGCGTACCGGCGGCGGACCATGCGCCACAGGATCAGCCGCCTGCCGCCCTCGACGGCCCCCGTGGTCAGCGCGGCCGCCCCGAACCCGGCGAGCACGGCGTGCGTCGTCGCCGTCGCGGAGTCCAGCGGCCGGGTGGTTATTCGGCCGTGGGCGTCCGTCCAGACCACGAAGTGGTCGCCCTTGTGCGGGGACTTGAGGCCCGACAGGACCGGGCCGTGCTGCCGGGTGCCGTCCGGCCCGGTCCAGTCGGCCAGGACACGGGTGCGGTACTCATGGGCCGTGGACGAGTCGGGGTCGGGCTCCAGGCGGGCGCGCTCCAGCATCCGCACCACGGTGGCCGGGACCAGATGACGGGAGTGCCGCTGGTCGCGCACGGACCGCTGGAGCGAGTCCTGCGCCCTGGCACCCACGAGCGACCCGATCACGGGGGCGGCCACCGCGATCAGCAGCAGCGCCACGAGGGCCACCCAGGCTTCGACCAGATCGGTCGTGCGGCGCAGCGGATTGCGCCGCCAGCGCCACAGGCCGCTGATGGTTCGCACCGTCCCGCACCCCCCTTCCCGCTCCCCGACAACCCCCTGCGGAGCCGCTCACCCGCGAGCCCGGTCGAAGAGAGCGACATCACCTCGCCCCCCCCGCGACCGGGACCCACCATGAACGTCCCACGACCCCCAACGACCGGGCCCCGGCCTCCGGTTCCCCGTGCGGCACCCCGATCGCGGAATCGTCCCCGCCGCCCCCTCCCCGGGCACGGACCGCCCGGTCCTGGAGTCCTAGCCGAGAACCCGGACCGGGTCTCCCACCCGGATCGTGCCGGTCGACAGGGGGACGAGGTTCTGACCGAAGACGAGGCTGGTGCCGAACCGGCGGTGCCGCGCGAGCGTGCGCAGCGGCTCCTTGCCGCGCTCGGCGGTGGCCTGGTCGGTCGTGGTCACCACGCACCGCCCGCACGTCTTGGCCACGCGGAAGGGCACGTCGCCGATGGTGACGCGGGACCAGTCGTCCTCGGCCCAGGCCGCCGTGCCGGCTACGACCACGTTCGGCCGGAAGCGGTTCATGGGCAGCGGGCCCTCATGGGCGCGGTCGCCCTGCGCTATCAGCGAGTTCAGGGCGTCCAGGGAGGCGGTGGTGGTGAGGAGCAGCGGAAAGCCGTCCGCGAAGCTCACGGTCTCGCCCGGCAGCGCGTAGTCCGGGTCGACCGGGCGACGGGTGGCCGGGTCGTCCATGTGGACGAGGCGGACGTCCGCGTCCAGATAGTCGCCGCACCAGGCGTGCGCGGCCTCATCGGCCGGCGCGGCCTCCACCTTGGTGCCGAAGATGTTCACGGTCACCGTGCCCACCGGTTCCGGGACGGACACGGTCAGTGGCGCCCGTCCGGGCGCGGAGAGCAGGACGCCGCCGCCGGGCACGAGCTCGGCGGCGGCCAGCGCGAGGCGCGGCTGCTCGCGCTGTGTGACGACCTTTCCCCCGTCGTCGATCAGTACCCAGCGCCGGTCCCCGGACAGCCCCCAGGGCTCCACCACGGCCTCCCGGGGCGAGGTGCCCCGGAATGCCTTGACCGGATGGACGTGGATCGACTGCAGCTCGGCGTTCCCCATGACGCCATCGTGCCAGGTGGCACCGACAGCGGGGGAGGCCGGTCAGTAGCCGCGGTACTGCTGCTGGTTGTTGTACGGGTCCTGGTACGGAGCCTGCATGGGCCGCGGGGCGGCGGGGCGCATCGCCTCGTAACCGGTGCCCGTCGCCATCGGGCGGGGCTGCTGGGCCTGCGGGCCGGGGTAGCCCCGGGGCGCGGTGGCTTGCTGGGGGATGTACGCGGCGGGCGCCTGCTGCAGCGGAGCCGGCTGCGGCATCTGCGGGTAGCCATAGGCGGGTGCGTGATGAGACGGACCCGCCGGGAGGGCGGGGAGTGCCGACGGCAGCGCGGGCAGGTTGCTGCCCGGCGTGTCGTATGCGGCGGGGACCCGGATCGGGGCGATCTGCGGGGTGCCCCGCTCGGCCACGAGCGAGTCGTAGATCGGAGTGTCCGGGAAGGAGGCGGAGTAGTAGCCGCCGCCATAAGTGGAGCGGGGGGAGGTCATGGCACATAAGTTAAGCCCACGATGTGCTGGTTGGGGAGACCGATAAGAGGGTTGTTTTCCGTGTCGGCAGTGACCGGGCATCCCCAATCCGAGCGAACTTGGCAAAAAAGGACGGCGATCAGCGTTCTGATCGTGTAAAGGCCGAGTTCCTGGCGGGTTACCGGGGGTTGGCCAGCGATCTTCCTGATCGGATCATGGGAGTTCGCCGGCCGCCGGGAATAGGTTGGGCGGGTAGAGACGACAATGAACGGCCGGGGTGCAGCCTGGCGCTGCGACACGTGATGGGGGCGTACATGTCAATGTCGAAGGGTTCGAATGCGCCGGTGCCGACAACGGCCCTGCGCGTCGAATTGGGATGGCGTTCGGGACCCGGCATCCCGGACGCGGACGCCTCGGCGCTGCTCCTCGCGGAGGGAAAGGTGCGCTCCGACGGCGACTTCGTCTTCTACAACCAGCCGTCGCACGCCTCCGGCGCGGTCCGGCACGAGGGTAAGCGGAACGCCGGAGGGCGGGTCACCGACTCGCTCCTCGTCGACCTCGCGCGCGTGGAGGGCGCCGTGGAGCGGGTGGTCCTCGCGGCCTCCGCCGACGGCGGAACGTTCGGGCAGGTGCCGGACCTGTACATCGAGGTCCAGGACGCGGGCCGGGGTGGCGTGGTCGCCCGCTTCGACAGTGCCGGCGCCACGGTGGAAACGGCGTTCGTGCTCGGCGAGTTCTACCGCCGCCAGGGCGGCTGGAAATTCCGCGCCGTGGGCCAGGGCTACAGCAGCGGCCTGGAGGGCCTGGCCACGGACTTCGGGATCACCGTGGACGAGCCGCAGCACCCGGCACCTCCCGCCGCCCCACCGGTGGCACCCCCGGTGACCATGCCGCCCCCGACCGCCCCGCCGGCCCACCTGCCCCCGCCCTCGGGACCCCCGGTGCACCTGCCGCCGCCCCCGCCCACGGCACCGCCCGCCCAGTCCGTCCGCCTCACCAAGGTGACGCTCACCAAGGCGGCCCCCTCGGTGTCGCTGGCCAAGCAGGGCGGCACCTCGGGTGCCCTGCGGGTCAACCTCAACTGGCAGATGCTCCGGCAGGCCTCGGGCTGGGGCAGCAAGCGCGGCGCGGACCTCGACCTCGACCTGTGCGCCCTGTACGAACTCACCGACGGCCGCAAAGGAGTCGTACAGGCCCTCGGCAACGCCTTCGGATCGCTCGACCGGCCGCCGTACATCCACCTCGACGGCGACGACCGCACCGGTGCCGTGGCGAGCGGCGAGAACCTCACCGTCAACCTCGACCACACGCGGGACTTCCGGCGCATCCTCGTCTTCGTGACCATCTACGAAGGTGCCCGGTCCTTCGCCGACCTGCACGCCACGGTCACCCTCCAGCCCCAGCACGGCGCGCCCATCGACTTCTCGCTCGACGAGTGCTCGGTGCCCTCCACGGTGTGCGCGCTGGCCCTGCTCACCAACACGGGCGGCGACCTCGTCGTCCAGCGCGAGGCGCGCTACCTGGTCCCGGAGCGCGGGGTCAGCCCCCAGCGGACCGTCGACCGCGCCTACGGGTGGGGGATGAACTGGACCCCCGGCCGCAAGTAGCCGCCGTACGTATACGTACATGCCGTACGTACATAAGGAGAAGCCGCGGTCAGCCCTCGTCGGGCACGGCGTCCGGGCGGGCGTACGTGCGCCCCTTCCAGGCGGCGCCGCGCCCCCTGTAGTGCTGCACCGCGGAATCGACTGTCATGAGGAGGTACAGGAACGCGGTGAAGGGCAGCAGCGGAGCGAGCCACAGCGGCTGCCGGTAGTAGCGGAGCATCGGCACGTACGTCGCCGTCATCACGAGCCACGCCGCCGCGCCGGCCACCACGGCCGCCGCACTGCCCGTCGCCGCGCCCGCAAGGACGGCGGCCGGCGGGACCAGGTACACCAGGGCGAGACCGGCGACCGTACCGAGGAGCAGCAGTGGGTTGTGCCGCAGCTGCGCGTACGCGCTGCGCGAGACCATCCGCCACAGATCGTGCAACCGGGGATAGGGGCGCACGCTGTCCACCCGCTCGGCCAGCCCGAGCCAGATGTGGCCTCCGCCACCCTTCACGGCGCGGGCGAGGGCCACGTCGTCGATCACGGCATGCCGGATGGCGTCCGGGATCCGCGCGCGCACCGCCGTGTCCGCGCGCACCAGGACGCAGCCGCCCGCCGCGGCCGCCGTCCGCGACCCCTTCCGGCCGATCCGGCGGAACGGATACAGCTGGGCGAAGAAATAGACGAAGGCGGGCACCACGAGCCGCTCCCACAGGCTCTCCACCCGCAGCCGGGCCATCTGCGAGACCACGTCGAAGTCCCCGGTGCGCGCCGAGGCCACGAGCTGACGCAGGCTGTCCGGCGCGTGGGCGATGTCCGCGTCCGTCAGCAACAGATATTCGGGGTCACGCGCGCGTGCCAGAGCGATGCCGTGCCGCACCGCCCACAGCTTGCCGGTCCAGCCCGCGGGCGGCTCGCCGGGGGAGTCCACGGTCAGCGGCAGCCCGCCGTGCCGCCGCGCCAGCTCGTGGGCCAGTTCCCCGGTGCCGTCCGTACTGCCGTCGTCGACCAGGAAGACCTCCGCCCGCCCGGGGTACTCCTGCGCCAGCAGCGAGGGCAGACTGGCGGGCAGCACGGGCGCCTCGTCGCGCGCCGGTACGACGACGCACACCGACGGCCAGTCGGCGGGATCCCGGCGGGGCGGCAGCCGTACGTCCGCGCGCCAGAAGAAGCCCTGGCAGAGCAGCAGCCACAGCCAGGCGGCGAGGGATACGGCGGCGGTCCACGCGATGGCGCTCACTCGCGCAGTCTGCCCCACCGGGACTGGCCGCCGGGGGCCATCGTCTATCGTGGCCGGGTGAAGATCGCGCTCATGGACTCCGGAATCGGCCTCCTGGCGGCCACCGCCGCGGTACGGCGCCTGCGGCCCGACGCGGATCTCGTGCTCTCCCTGGACCCCGACGGCATGCCCTGGGGACCGCGCACGCCGCAGGACCTCACGGAGCGCGCCCTGGCCGTCGCCGAAGCCGCGGCCGCGCACGGGCCGGACGCGCTCATCGTCGGCTGCAACACCGCGACCGTGCACGCGCTGCCCGCCCTGCGGACCCTCCTGGAGCCCGGTATCCCGGTGATCGGCACGGTCCCGGCGATCAAGCCGGCGGCGGCCGGCGGCGGCCCCTTCGCGATCTGGGCGACGCCCGCCACCACCGGCAGCCCCTACCAGCGCGGACTCATCGAGGCGTTCGCCGACGGCGTCCCGGCCACCGAGGTGCCCTGCTGGGGACTGGCCGAAGCCGTGGAGCACGCGGACGAGGCGGCCATCGACCGCGCCGTAGCCGCGGCCGCCGAACTGACCCCCGACGACGTGACCACCGTCGTCCTGGGCTGCACGCACTACGAGCTGGTGGCGGAACGTATCCGCGCCGCTGTGCAGCGGCCGAACGCACCCGCGCTGGTGCTGCACGGTTCCGCCGGGGCGGTGGCCGCCCAGGCGCTGCGCCGGATCGGCGAGGTGCCCGCCCCCGAGGCTCCGGCCGAGGGCGCCCTGACGGTGCTGCTGAGCGGTCGCGAGGGCGAGCTGCCCGTGCCCGCGCTGAACTACGCCGAGGGAAGGCTCCTGCCGGCCGTCACCCCGGCCGGCTGACCCCCGGCCGCCGGGTACCCCGTCGGCGGCTCCGTTGCGGTCGGCGGGCCCGTTCCGGTCATTCCGGAGCGGTCACCCTGCGCGACGCGGTACCCGCGCAGCGAAACCTGGGTAACCTCATAAACATGAGGGACCGGTCCCACGATGAGGTCGCCGAGGACGCCGAGAACACCTCTCGCCCCGAGGTGTGGACGGGGCGCGCCACCAACAGAATGCAGTGGCTGCTCGCGCTCGTCGGGGCCGCCTGCATGGCGCTCGGCATCGAGTTGGCCGTGGATTCGGCCTGGACGTCCGGCGTCGCCCCGCTGGCCATGTCCGTCATCGGCTGCATCGCCGCCGGACTGCTGGTCCTCTTCGGCACCCTCGCGTTCGTGCACGTCGACCTGAAGCTCGACAAGCAGTGCGTCGAGGTGCGCTGCGGCCACATGGGCGTGCCCCGCCGCCGCATCCCGCTGAACCAGGTCGCCGGCGCCGACTTCGAGCCGCACGTCACCCCGCGCAACTGGGGCGGCTGGGGCTACCGCTGGCGGCCCGAGAAGGGCACCGCGGTCGTCGTGCGCCGGGGCGAGGGCGTGGTCCTGCGCCTGTGGGACGGCCACACGTTCACGATCACCGTGGACGATGCGGAGTCGGCCGTCCGGGCCATCAGGGACCGGCTGCGCACGATCGCCTCGGGACCCGCGCGCTGACGCAGCGCGCTCGCGACCGCCCTCACCGGGGCCGCGAAGAACCCGTGCGTCACCGGGGATCACCGCCCTGAGGCAGTGCGGCGAGCGGCCGGGCCGTGGCCATACCGGCCAGCAGGCCCGCCCCCACCGACACCGTGGTGAAGCTCAGCGCGTCGCCCACCGCGGCGATCGCGGCCAGCGCGGTCAGGGCGGCCCCCGCGGTGAGCGCCACCGGTGTGGAGCGGGGCGTGCGCCCCAGGGCGTACAGCACCCAGCAGAACGCCGTCGCCAGGAGCAGCACGCCGACCAGTCCCTGTTCGGCCGCCTGCTGCAGGGGCGCCGAGTGCGGTTTGCCGTCGGGCAGGAGCGCCTGGTTGGCGGTGGTGCTCAGCTCGCCGAAGCGGCCGGGCCCGATGCCCAGGGTGGAGTCGTGGCGGGCCAGGTGCAGGGCGTCGTGCCACAGCTGGACGCGGCGTGGGGTGAGCTGGCCCTCCAGGGACGCGGCGAGCCCGTCCGGCAGGAAGCTCCCGGCCACCGCCCAGGTCGCGCCGGTGACCAGGACCGCCGCCAGGGCCAGCCACAGCAGGCCCGGGCCGCGGCCCATCCGGCCGGCCGCGAGTGAGCTCAGGACGACGGCCGCGGCCAGGACGCAGCCGGTGGTCGAGCCGGTCGCCGCCCCGGTCACCGCGATCGCGACGGCGAGCAGCCGCAGAGCCAGCCGGAGGCTGGGCACGGGCGTGGCCCAGGCGGCGCAGCACGCGGCGCCGGCGGCGAGGGTCAGCAGGGCCGCCGTGGCGCCGGCGTGCCCGAGCGGGGCGTCGAACTGCGGCCCCGGGGCGAGCCGGGGCATGGCCACCGCGAGCCCGAGCCCGGCGAGCGCCCCGGCGCAGGGTGCGGCGACCGGCAGCAGTGCCCCGGAGATCCGGCCCGAGGCATAGCCGGCGGCCACCGCGAGTATCGCGAGCAGGACGCCTTCCGGCCGTCCCTCGTGCGCCGCCGCGGTGATCAGGGACCACGCGGCGCAGCCTCCGAGCACCGCCACGCCCGCCGCGTCAGAAACGTTTCGTCTGTCGCTGTCCGTATCCGCACCGGTCGCGGACGTCATACCCGTCGACCCCACCCCGTCGCCCCTCGTACCTGGTCCCCCGACCTGTGGCAGACCCCGCGCGCGGAACGTGACCGACCGCACGACACGGGTTCCGGCACACCGTAACGGCTGATGACCGTTTTGTGCACGAGTTGCGCAGGAACGATGTGGCGCGTGGGCGGTGCGGCGACGGGTCCCGCCGTCCGGACCGTGCTGTCGGCGGCAAGGTCACCGGCCGTACACTCGCGGCGTGACCGTCACCGCAACCTCCGTGGACCAGTCGGACCAGCTCCAGCCGGTGCCCGCGCCCAGCGCGCGCGGCATCCGCCTGCTCCGGCGTCTGGTCCCGGCCGCAGCCGCCGCGCTCTGCGGCGTGCTCCTGTACGTCAGCTTCCCGCCGCGCACCCTGTGGTGGCTGGCCCTGCCCGCTTTCGCCGGCTTCGCCTGGGTGCTGCGCGGCCGGAGGTGGAAGGCGGCGTTCGGCCTCGGCTATGTCTTCGGCCTCGGCTTCCTGCTGCCGCTGCTGGTGTGGACCGGCGTGGAGGTCGGCCCCGGACCGTGGCTCGCGCTGGTCGCCATCGAGGCGGTCTTCGTCGCGCTGGTCGGCGTGGGCGTCGCCGCGGTCTCCCGGCTGCCCGCCTGGCCGCTGTGGGCGGCCGCCGTGTGGATAGCGGGCGAGGCGGTACGCGCGCGCGTGCCCTTCCGCGGCTTCCCCTGGGGCAAGATCGCCTTCGGTCAGGCCGACGGTGTCTTCCTGCCGCTCGCCGCGGTGGGCGGCACCCCGGTGCTCGGCTTCGCGGTCGTGCTGTGCGGCTTCGGTCTGTACGAGGTCGGGCGCCTGGTCGTCGAGGGGCGCCGCACCAGCGCCGTCCGCAAGGCGGCCGCGGCCGCGGCGCTGCTGAGCGTGGCCGTCCCCGTCGCGGGCGCGGTGGCCGCGCGGTCGCTGGTCAGCGACGCGGCGGAGAACGGCACCGCGACGGTCGCGGTCATCCAGGGCAACGTGCCGCGCTCCGGGCTGGAGTTCAACGCCCAGCGCCGCGCCGTGCTCGACTACCACGCGCGCGAGACCATGAAGCTGGCTGCCGACGTCAAGGCGGGCAAGGCCCCCAAGCCCGACTACGTCCTGTGGCCGGAGAATTCCTCCGACATCGACCCCTTCGCCAACCCCGACGCGGCGATCGTCATCGACGACGCGGCCAAGGCGATCGGCGCGCCCATCTCGGTCGGCGGCGTCGTCGAGCGGGACGGCAAGCTGCTCAACGAGCAGATCCTGTGGGATCCGGCCAAGGGAGCCACGCAGACCTACGACAAGCGGCAGGTCCAGCCGTTCGGCGAGTACCTCCCCCTGCGGTCGGTCATCGGGGCGATCAACAAGAACTGGACCAGCATGGTCCGCCAGGACTTCAGCCGCGGCACCAAGCCCGGCGTGTTCGACATCGACGGTGCCAAGGTCGGCCTCGCCACCTGCTACGAGGCGGCCTTCGACTGGGCTGTGCGGGACAACGTCACCCACGGCGCGCAGATGATCTCCGTGCCCAGCAACAACGCGACCTTCGACCGCAGCGAGATGACCTACCAGCAGCTCGCCATGTCCCGGGTCCGGGCCGTCGAGCACAGCCGCACCGTGACCGTGCCGGTGACCAGCGGCGTCAGCGCGTTCATCATGCCGGACGGGAAGATCACCCAGAAGACCGGCATGTTCGTGCCCGACTACCTGGTCCAGAAGGTGCCGCTGCGCTCCTCCGAGACGCCCGCCACCCGGCTCGGCATCCTCCCCGAGATCGCCCTGGTGCTGGTCGCCGCGGGCGGTATCGGCTGGGCGATCGGGGCCGGACTGCGCGCGCGTCGCGCCGGTGACGCGTAGCCGTCCCTCGGTCGTACGCCCGGCGTACGCGCCCGGGGCATCCGTGGACGCCCCGGGGAAGGGACAGGAACGACCGGAACCGGCCCGTTAGGGTCGGTTCCATGGCTACTCCTGACTTCATCCGCACCATCAGGGCCTCGGCCGGTCACCAGCTGCTGTGGCTCCCCGGGGTCAGCGCCGTCGTCTTCGACGACGAGGGCCGGGTACTGCTCGGCCAGCGCTCGGACAACCACCAGTGGGCGGTGCTCTCCGGCATTCCGGACCCCGGCGAGCAGCCCGCGGCCGCCGCCGTGCGGGAGGTCTACGAGGAGACGGCCGTACGGTGCGTCGCCGAGCGGGTCGTCATGGTGAGGTCCAGCCAGCGCGTCACCTACGGCAACGGCGACATCTGCCAGTTCATGGACATCACCTTCCGCTGCCGGGCCGTCGGCGGCGAGGCACGCGTCAACGACGACGAGTCCCTGGCGGTCGGCTGGTTCGAGGTGGACGCCCTGCCCAAGATGGACGACCACCAGCTCGTCCGGATCAAGCAGGCCCTGTCCGACGAACCCACATGGTTCGGCCCTACGAGTTTCGAATGAAGTATGGGGTGTGACCACATGTGGCCGGGTGGGGGAGCTGCCTAGGGTCGGTCCATGACCTCGCCCAGCAACCCGCCCGGCCCGCAGGCCCCCACGCTCGACCTCGGCGGCCGCACCGCCCTCGTCACCGGCGCCGCCGGCGGCATCGGCCGCGCCTGTGCGCTGCGGCTGGCGGCCGCCGGTGCCAAGGTGAGAGCGGTCGACCGGGACGCGGCGGGCCTGGAGGAGCTGGCCGACGGGGCCCGGGGGCTGCCGGGCGGCGTCGAACCGCACGTGCTGGACCTCACCGACCTGGACGCGGCGGAACTCGCCGCCGCCGGCACGGACATCCTGGTCAACAACGCGGGGCTGCAGCTGGTGCGCCCCATCGAGGAGTTCCCGCCCGACGTCTTCCACACCGTCCTCACCGTGATGCTGGAGGCGCCGTTCCGCCTCGTGCGCGGCGCGCTGCCGCACATGTACGGACAGGGCTGGGGCCGCATCGTCAACGTGTCCTCGGTACACGGTCTGCGTGCCTCGGCCTACAAGTCGGCCTATGTGGCCGCCAAACACGGTCTGGAGGGGCTGTCCAAGACGGCCGCTCTGGAAGGGGCACCCCACGGAGTCACCTCGAACTGTGTGAACCCGGCCTATGTGCGCACCCCCCTGGTCGAGAAGCAGCTCGCCGACCAGGCACGGGCGCACGGCATCCCCGAGGAGCGCGTACTGGCGGAGGTGCTCCTGCAGGACAGCGCGGTCAAACGGCTCATCGAGCCGGAGGAGGTCGCGGAGGCCGTCGCCTACCTGTGCGGCCCGTACGGCTCCTTCGTCACCGGCACCTCACTGGTGCTGGACGGCGGCTGGACGGCACACTGAGCGACCCGGCGCCCGCGGGGCCGGAAGTTGTCCACAGGCCTGACGGGACGGACGGACGATGCGGAATCCTGTGAGCATGTCCCGCGATCACGTGCAGTCCGCCGGGCGTCCCGCCTCCGGTGCCGGGACGCCGACCGGCACCGCCGTCACCCCCGACGGCGGCGCCGAGACCCCCTTTCTCGACCTCCTCGCCCGCGGCGCCTCGCCGGAGGCGTACGAGCAGCCGGTGCTGCTCGCCCGCGCCGAGGGCCGCCCGGCCGACCGGATCGCCGCGCTGGAACACGCCAAGCTCCTCGCGCTGCGGGTCCGCGCGGACCTGGAGGGACGGCGGCGGCGCGAGGCCGAGCTGTCCGCCCTGTTCGAGACGGCGCACGACCTGGCGGGCCTCCGCGACCTGGACGCCGTCCTGCAGGCGATCGTGCAGCGCGCCCGCTCGCTGCTCGGCACGGACATCGCCTACCTCAGCCTCAACGACCCCGTCCGGGGCGACACCTACATGCGGGTGACCGAGGGCTCGGTCGCGGCCCGCTTCCAGCAGCTGCGCCTCGGCATGGGTGAGGGACTCGGCGGCCTCGTCGCCCAGACGGCCCGGCCGTACGTCACCGACGACTACTTCAAGGACGACCGCTTCCAGCACACCCTCAGCATCGACGCCGGTGTACGGGACGAGGGACTGGTCGCCATTCTCGGGGTGCCGCTGATGCTGGGCCCGCACGTCATCGGCGTGCTGTTCGCGGCGGACCGGCGGGCCCGGGTCTTCGAGCGGGAGCAGATCGCGCTGCTGGGCTCCTTCGCCGCCCTCGCCGCGGCCGCCATCGACACCGCCAACCTGCTCACCGAGACCCGCTCGGCCCTGGCCGGCCTGGAGCACGCCAACGAGATCATCCGGGACCGCAGCGGGGTCATCGAGCGCGCCTCGGAGGTCCACGACCGCCTCGCCGAACTCGTCCTGCGCGGCGGCGGAGTGCACGACGTCGCCGCGGCGGTCTCCGAAGTCCTCGACGGCACGGTCGAGTTCGTCGAGACGGGCGCCGCACCCGCGCAGCCGCTGGAGGATTCCGGCGCCGAGGGCCACGCGGTGCGCCACGGCGACGACTGGATCGCCGCCGTCGCCGCCGGCGGCGAACTGCTCGGCGCGCTGGTGCTGCGCGGCCAGCCCGGCCTCGACCCCGTCGACCAGCGCACCCTGGAGCGCGCCGCGATGGTCACCTCGCTGCTCCTGCTCGCCCGCCGCTCCGCCGCCGAGGCCGAGCAGCGCGTGCGCGGCGAACTCCTCGACGACCTCCTCGACGCCCGCGACCGCGACCCGCGCCTGCTGCGCGACCGTGCCTTGCGGCTGCGTGCCGACCTCGACGCCACCCATGTCGTCCTGGCCGCCCGCCTCGACGGCCTGGCGACCGACGCCGAGGAGGAGGCCGACGCCCGCCGCCGTCTGTGGGCCGCCGCCTCGCACCTCGCCGCGACCCGGCACGGCCTCGCGGCCGCCCGCGACGGCGGCACCGTCCTGCTGTTGCCCCTGGGCGACGGCGACACCGCCACCGACGTGGCCCGCCGCACCGCCCGCCACCTGGGCGGCGCCGTCCACGAGCCGGTCACCGTGGGCTCCTCCGCCCCCGTCACCGACCTCTTCGCACACCCCGACACCGTGGCCGCCGCCTACGGGGAGGGCCGCCGCTGCCTGGACGCGCTGCGCCTGGTCGGCCGCCTGGGCGACGGCGCCGCGGCCGAGGACTTCGGCTTCCTCGGGCTGCTCCTCGCGGGTGAACGGGACGTCGCCGGCTTCGTCGAGCGCACCATCGGCCCGCTGGTCGCGTACGACGAGCGGCGCGGTACGGAACTGCTGCGCACCCTCGACGCGTACTACGCCTGCGGCATGAGCCCGGCCCGGACCAAGGACGAACTCCATGTCCATGTGAACACGGTCGCCCAGCGGCTGGAGCGTGTCGCCCGCCTCCTCGGCGAGGACTGGCAGGACCCGGCACGCGCCCTGGAGATCCAACTCGCCCTGCGGCTGCAGCGGTTGGCGGCGCCGAACCGGCACTGACACGGCACCGGCCCCGTACGAGTGGTCGTACGGGGCCGGTGCTGCCGCGGTCCGTCACACGGTGCGCGCGTCCGCCGCCCGCGACGCGGCGGTCTCCGGTCCGGCCAGGGCCTGCCCGTCGCCCGCGACGTCGGCGAGGTCGCGGTGCCGGGTCTCCCGGGCGACGCCCACGGCGACCAGCGTCAGCACCGACGCCGCGATCACGTACAGCGCGATCGGCGTCGAACTGCCGTAGTCCGACAGCAGCGCGGTGGCGATGAGCGGCGCGGGCGCGCCGGCCGCGACGGAGGCGAACTGGGCGCCGATGGAGGCGCCGGAGTAGCGCATCCGGGTCGCGAACATCTCCGAGAAGAAGGCGGCCTGGGGCGCGTACATCGCGCCGTGCAGCACCAGTCCCACGGTCACGGCCAGCACCAGGTTCCCGAAGGAGCCGGTGTCGACGAGCGAGAAGAACGGGAACATCCACAGACCGATCCCGGCCGCACCCAGCAGGTACACGGGCCGGCGTCCCACCCGGTCCGACAGCGCGCCCCAGGCCGGAATCACCGCGAAGTGCACGGCGGAGCCGATGAGTACGGCGTTCAGCGCCGTCTGCTTGGAGACGCCGGCGGAGGCGGTGGCGTAGACGAGGATGAAGGCGGTGATGACGTAGTAGCTGATGTTCTCCGCCATGCGCGCGCCCATCGCCACGAGCACGTCCCGCCAGTGGTGCCGCAGCACGGAGACGAGCGGCAGCTGCTCGGCATCCCCGTCGCGCGCCGCCCGGCGGGCCTCGGCCCGCTCCCGCGCCTCCTGGAAGACCGGCGATTCATCGACAGAGAGCCGAATCCACAAACCGACGACGACCAGGACACCGGAGAGCAGGAACGGGATCCGCCAGCCCCAGCTGCCGAAGGCCTCGTCCGACAGCACGGCGGTGAGCAGCGACAGCACACCGGTCGCCAGCAGTTGACCGGCCGGCGCGCCCGTCTGCGGCCACGACGCCCAGAACCCGCGCCGCCGGGCGTCCCCGTGCTCCGACACCAAGAGGACGGCCCCGCCCCACTCGCCGCCGAGCGCGAAGCCCTGCACCAGGCGCAGCGCCGTCAGCAGCACCGGGGCGGCGCTGCCGACGCTCGCGTGCGTCGGCAGCAGGCCGATCGCGAACGTCGCCCCGCCCATCAGCAGCAGACTCAGGACCAGCAGCTTCTTCCGCCCGAGCCGGTCACCGTAGTGCCCGAACACCAGCGCGCCGAGCGGGCGGGCGGCGAAGCCGACCGCGTACGTCAGGAACGACAGCAGGGTTCCGACGAGCGGGTCGGAGTCCGGAAAGAACAGCTTGTTGAACACGAGCGCGGCCGCGGAGCCGTACAGGAAGAAGTCGTACCACTCGATGGTGGTGCCGATGAGGCTGGCGGCGACCACGCGCTTCAGGTCGGCGGGGGGTGCGGGCGTCGGGGGAGCGGATGCTGCGGAGGCCATGTGCGCCACTTCCTCGTGTGCGGTGGGGACGGGTACGTGTCGGCACACCGTAGGAAGACGCAGGTCAGGCGCACATGTGGCGGGACAACATAGTTCGAGCGTTAGCTATGCGTGCGGCCACCATGCCAGCTCACGGATGGGCGGTTCAGGGGCTCGAAGATGGCCGAAACGAGTGCTGTCCGGGACGCGCAGTTCGGGGTGATTTGACGGTGCGGTGCTGACTCCCGTGCTGGTTTGGTGCTGACTACGCTCCGTTGAACTCGCACATCTGGAGTTGATCGGCTCAGAGTCGTTGTGTGGCAGGTGACCGGACTGAGAGACCGAGCCCGGCCTCGCAGCTCAGCTCCCGTCGCGGTCCGCGCCGACGGCGGCCGGCCAAGCTCCACGGCGACAAGGGCTGCGACTACGACCACCTGCGCCGATGGTTACGCCAGCGCGGCCGGCACCGCATCGCCCGCAAACGCATCGAGTCCTCCATGCGGCTGGGACGGCACCGCTGGACCATCGAACGCACCATGGCGTGGCTCGCCGGATGCCGCCGCCTGCACCGCCGCTACGAACGCAAGGCCGTCCACTTTCTGGCCTCACCAGCATCGCCTGCACCCTCATTTGCTGCCGCAGACTCACCAAATGAGATGACCTCTTGGTTCAGAACGGCCCGTGGAGACTGCCCAGTCTGTCGGTCAGGCGAAGGTTCTCGGAGTAGTCCACGGGGCAAGCGATCACGGAGACCCCGTCGTCGTCGAGGGCCCCGCGCAGCACAGGCAAAAGCTGGTCGGCGGCCTCGATCCGGTAGCCGCGTGCGCCGAAGCTCTCGGCGTAGGCGACCAGGTCCGGGTTGGTGAACCGGGTGTGGCTGTGGCGGCCCAGTTCGAGTTCCATCTTCCAGGTGATCAGGCCGTATTCCTCGTCCACCAGGACCAGGACGACCAACGGGACGCGTTCACGGACGGCCGTCTCGAGTTCCTGGGAGTTCATCAGGAACGAGCCGTCGCCCATCATCGCCAGGACGCGCCGGTCCGGCCGGGCCAGCTTGGCGGCGATAGCACCCGGCAGCGCGAACCCCATCGTGGACAGGCCATTTGAGACCAGACAGGTATCCGGCTCGAAGGTCGGGTAGAGACGGGACATCCACATCTTTCCGGCGCCGGTATCGGCGAGCACGATGTCGTGGCGGTCCAACGCGGTGCGCACATCGCTCACGACGCGCTGCGGTACCAGGGGGAACGCGTCGCTGTCGCGTCCGTACTGCAGTTCTTCGTCGAGCAGCGTACGGATCTTCTCGTTGCTTCCCGCGTCGTAGGTGAGTCCCTCGGGGAGCGCTGCCGAGAGTGCGTCCAGCGCCTGCGAGGGGTCGCTTTCGACGCCCACGGTGACCGGGTAGTGGGCGTCCACCTCGGCGGGGAAGCGGTGAATGTGCACGATTCGCTTGTCGCCATTCGGGTTGATCTTGACGGGGTCGAACTCCTGGATCTCATACCCCACGCAGAGCAGCACATCGGCCGCGTCGAAGCCGAAGTTGCCGTAGTCGTGGCGCATGAAGCCGACCGCGCCGAGGGCGTTCGGATGGTCGTCGGGGAAGACGCCCTTGCCGTGGAACGTGGTCGCGACCGGGATGTTCAGCCGTTCGGCGAACCGCACCAGGGCGGCCGAGGCCCCGGCTCTCGCGGCGCCATGACCCGCCAGCACGACCGGGTGCCGTGCGGCCGCGAGCACCTCGGCGGCCCGTGCGATCTGGGAGGGTGACGGCGCGTCGGCCCGAACCGCGTCTCTCTGCAAGGGCGCCAGACGCTCGGCGGGACGCTCCGCCTCGATGTCCTCCGGGACTGCCAGGAACACGGCCCCCGGCCGCTCGCTCTGCGCTGTCTTGAACGCCTTGCGCGTCATCTCCGGCACCGCGTCCGGACACTCGATACGGGCCGACCACTGGGTGACGGGAGCGAACATCGATACCAGGTCGATGATCTGGTGCGACTCCTTGTGGATGCGGCGCAGGGAGCCCTGGGCGGCCAGGGCCACCATCGGTGCGCTGTTCGTCATGGCGTCCGCGGTACCGAGCAGCAGATTGATCGCGCCGGGCCCCAGCGTCGCCGAGCACACCCCGGCCCGGCCGGTCAGCCGGCCGTAGATCTCCGCCATGAACGAGGCGGCCTGCTCGTGGCGCACCAGGACGTACCGGATCCCGGAGCCGTTCAGTGCGTCGACGAAGCGGATGTTCTCCTCGCCGGGGATCCCGAAGACGTACTCCACACCCTCGGCCCGCAGACAGCGCACCAGCAGGTGCGCGACGTCCTCAACTGCTGCCGTGTTCCGCGACTCGCTCGCGCCTTCGGTACCCATGAGACGAACGTAGGCGTGGCCACCGGTCCCGGCCACTCGTCGGCAGCCGACCGGGGGCGCGCAACGCCGGGACCATTCGGAGGCGTTGTGGTGGCGGCTGCCGCGGTCGACCTGCAGGCTGGGCGCAGTGGATGAGTCGCCGCGCACCGCGCGGCGGCAGGGCTCCGGGAGGACCGTGTGACTACTTCGTCGCCCGCTACCGACACGCCGCCGGCCCGGTACGACGACCTACGTGCTCTGGTGTTCAACTGCACCTTGAAGCGCTCGCCGGAGACGAGCAACACCGAGGGGCTGATCGAGCGCAGCACCGCCATCCTGGACGCACAAGGAGTGCACCTCGACGTCGTACGGGCGGTGGACCACGACATCGCCACCGGCGTGTGGCCCGACATGAGGGAGCACGGCTGGCAGCGGGACGCCTGGCCCGACCTGTACCAGCAGGTCCTGGCAGCCGACATCCTCGTGCTGGCCGGCCCCATCTGGCTGGGCGACAACAGCTCCGTGATGAAGCAGGTGATCGAACGCCTCTACGCCTGCTCCAGCCTGCTCAACGAAGCGGGACAGTACGCCTACTACGGCCGCGTCGGCGGCTGTCTGATCACTGGCAACGAGGACGGCGTCAAACACTGCGCCATGAACGTCCTCTACAGTCTCCAGCACCTGGGCTACACGATCCCGCCCCAGGCGGACGCCGGATGGATCGGCGAGGCCGGCCCCGGCCCCTCCTACCTCGATCCCGGCTCGGGCGGTCCGGAGAACGACTTCACCAACCGCAACACCACCTTCATGACCTGGAACCTGCTGCACCTGGCCCGAGCGCTGAAGGACCTGGGCGGCATCCCCGCCTACGGCAACCAGCGCACCGCCTGGGACGCAGGCTGCCGCCGCGACTACGAAAACCCCGAGCACCGGTAGCGGGATGCCGATGGCAAGTGGCGGTCGGCCGTCGGGTTCGGCCCCTCGCAGTGGGCCGGCGCGCCGGGGGCCGGACGAAAAGCGCGCAGGGGAGCGGCTGAGGCGTGTGCGGGCCGGTGGGGCGGCTGCGGTAGCGTCGGCGGCAGCCCGTACCCGTACGGCGGCGCAGCGCGTCAGCCAGATGCCCCCGCCCCCGGGGCCGTTCCGGCCGGGATTTTGGCGCAGTCCGATCCGCGGGCCCTGGCTGACGTCGGTGTTCGGACTGGTCCTCCTGATCTGTATTCCTCTGCTGTTCGTCACCGGACTGCTGTCCTACGCCTCCTACAATCCAGGCCTGAGTCCACTCAATGACGAGACACCCGACAAGGGCGTGCTGGGCTTCTACCTCTTCAGCTGGCCGACGCACCCGTACTGGTTCTACCGGCTGCTCCAGGGCGTCCATGTGACGTTGGGCGTGATCCTCGTCCCGGTCCTGCTGGCCAAGTTGTGGTCGGTCATCCCGAAGCTCTTCGAATGGCTGCCCGTGCGCTCCGTCGCTCACGGACTCGAGCGGATGTCCCTGCTGATGCTGGTCGGCGGCGTCATCTTCGAATTCGTCACCGGTATCCTCAACATCCAGCTCTACTACGTCTTCCCGGGCTCCTTCTATCGCCTGCACTTCTACGGCGCCTGGGTGTTCATCGCCGCCTTCGTCGTCCACGTGTGCCTCAAGCTCGGCCGGATGACACGGACCCTGCGCTCGCGCAGTCTGAGTGCCGAGCTGCGCACCGACCTCGCCCACACCGTTCCCGAACCACCCGACCCCGATGGCCTGGTGGCAGCTGCCCCCGCTCAGCCGACGATGACCCGCCGCGGTGCGCTGGGCATGGTGGGCGCGGGTTCGCTCCTCCTTCTCGCCGTGACCGCCGGACAGAGCATCGGCGGCCGGCTGCGCGGCACCGCGCTCCTCGCACCACACAACCGCGACCCAGGCAGAGGCCCGAACGCCTTCCAGATCAACAAGACGGCGGCGAAGGTCGGCGTCACCCCCGCTCTGGTCGGCCCCAGCTGGCGGCTGGAGGTGCTCGGAGGCGGAGCGCCGCAGGTCTTCACACGCGAGGAGCTTCTGACGATGCCCCAGCACGCCGCCGCTCTGCCGATCGCCTGCGTGGAGGGCTGGTCCACCGACGACCAGAACTGGAGCGGCCTCCGGCTGGCCGACCTCGCCGCCCTGGCCGGCATGACCGACGCCGGAAGCGTCCTGGTCGAATCCATCCAACCTCCCGGCCCGTTCACCAGGGTGGTGCTACGGGGCAACCAGATCCGCGATTCCAGAGCGCTGCTCGCCCTCCGCGTCAACGGCGCGGACCTCTCGCTCGATCACGGATACCCGGCCCGCGTCATCGTCCCGGCCAACCCCGGCGTGAACAACACCAAGTGGGTCCACCGGCTCACGTTCAGGGCGTGACCATGACACGATTCGTCCGCTGGTACGGCTCAGGCCCCCTGCATCTACTGGTCCTGATCGCCTCTTTCGCCCTCACCGCCTACGCCATGGTGCGCCTCTTCGCGGTCCGGCCGCTGGAGGTGGCGATCTGGTTCGTCGGCGCGGCCATCCTCCATGACCTCATTCTGCTGCCCCTGTACTCGCTGGCCGACCTGTCTGCCCTCTCTGTACTGCGTCATCGCACTGCCGACGGACCAGCAGTGCCGTGGATCAACTACCTGCGCGTCCCCGCATTCCTGTCCGGCCTGCTCCTGCTGGTCTGGTTCCCGCTCCTCTTCCGGCTCGCCGTCCCCTACCCCGGTGACACCGGGCTCTCCGACAGCGTCTACCTCGGCCGATGGCTGGCGATCACCGGCGTGCTCTTCGCCGCCTCCGCGGTGGCCTTCGCGATCCGACTTCGCCGCGCCCGGCGGGCCGACCGCGGCGACGAGGGCCTGCCCGCCACAGGTCATGGCGCCCCACCGTGACCACCGACGAGGACAAGCTGTACGGCACCGAGCAGGACCCCTACGCGCTGGCCCTGCGACCCGGCCGTGGACCGGTGTATATGCGGCTGGTCGACGGGCGCCGGATCCGGATGCCCGTGCACCGCTGGCACGAGCAGCCCACAGCAGCTGACACGACCGTGCTCGAACGCTGCATCGGCCCAGTCCTGGATGTCGGCTGCGGGCCGGGCCGGTTGTGCAGAGAGCTGCTGAGCCGGGGAGTCTTCGCTCTCGGGGTCGACATCGCACCTCGCGCGGTCGCACTCACCAGCGTCCGGGGCGGGCTCGCACTGTGCCGGTCGGTCTTCGACCCTCTGCCGGCCGAGAATGGCTGGCAGACGGTTCTGCTCATCGACGGCAACATCGGCATTGGAGGCGACCCTCGCAGCCTGCTGCACCGCTGTGGTGGCCTCATGGCCCCGGCGGGACGCCTCGTCATCGAGGTCGACCCCGATGACATCGAGGAGCTGTGCACGGTGCGGTTCGAGGACCTCCAGGGCCACAGCGGTCCGCCTTTCCCCTGGGCGCGGCTGGGGCGACGCGCGCTCCACAGGGTCGCCGAGGACCTCGCCCTCAGCATCACCGACCAGTGGACGAGCGGACACCGCTGTTTCCTCACCCTGGCTCATCGGAGATCTTCCTTGGTCGACCCAGGCGAGGGACCAGGCTGGGTGAGCGTGGCACGAGTTTGAGGAATGGTCTGTGTCACCGTCATCCGGCTCACCGGACCCATACGCCGGGATGAGCGTCGGCGTCCTCGTCGAGGCGGCGTACCTTGCCGCTCGATCCGTCACCGTCTCCAACGATCGCTCGGGAGAGGTTCGGTATGCCAGGCTCCGAACTCTATGAGAGATTCATGGCACTGCACACCCGTGACGGCGGCCTCGTCCTGCCGAACACATGGGACGGCCTCTCGGCGCTGATGCTGGCCGATGCCGGCTTCGAGGCGATCGCGACATCGTCAGCGGAGCTCGCTGCCACGCTCGGCCGGTCCGACGGGCGTCACGAAGTCACCCGTGGCGAGCACCTCGCGCATGCGCGGCTGTTCGGTCAGCTCACCGGGCTGCCCGTCGACGGAGACTCCCAGGACGGCTACGGCGACGCGCCTGAAGACGTCGCTGCCTGCACCTTCATCTCAACACCCACTTGGAAACCAATGCCCACACCACCTGCGAGGAAGGGGACAATCTCAATGAAAGCCATTGTGGTAACCGACCAGGCCGCGGGAACGGCCGGGATGACGCTGACGGAGCGGCCTGAGCCGCCCGCAGCCATCAACGACGTCATCGTTCAGATTCACGCATCGGGCTTCGTCCCGACTGAGATGGAGTGGCCATCGACCTGGACCGATCGCGCCGGTCGTGACAAGACACCGTCGATCCCCGGCCACGAGCTGGCCGGAGTGGTCACCGCCCTCGGCTACGGTACGACGGGGCTGTCGGTCGGGCAGCGGGTGTTCGGCCTCGCCGACTGGCACCGCGACGGCACCCTGGCGGAGTACGTGGCGATCGAAGCACGCAACCTCGCACCGCTGCCCGGCGACGTCGACTTCACGGTAGGTGCGTCCCTGCCCATCTCAGGTCTGACCGCGTGGCAGGGGCTGTTCCAGCACGGGCGCCTTCAGGCCGGCCAGACTGTCCTCGCTCATGGCGCGGCCGGGGCAGTCGGGACGATGGTGACCCAGCTCGCACGTGAGGCCGGCGCTTACGTCATCGGCACTGGACGCGCCGCCGACCGTGAGAAGGCACTCGACTTCGGCGCGCATGAGTTCGTCGACCTTGAGAAGGACGCGCTGAAAGACGTCGGCGGCGTCGATCTGGTCTTCGATGTCATCGGTGGCGACGTTCAGAAGCGGTCCGCTGCCCTGATCAAGGCCGGAGGAACGCTGGTGTCCATCGTCGGCCCGGTCGAGGCGCGGCCCACTGACGGCCTGGCGGTGGACTTTGTTGTCGAGGCCGATCGTGCCGAACTGGGTGAGATCGTGCAGCGGGTGCGGGATGGACGGCTGCGGACAAACATCGGCGACGTCGCGAGCTTGGATGATGCCGTTGGTGCCTTTAACTCGGCCACGCGACGCAGCGGGAAGACAGTCATCCGAGTACGCCCGTAGGGAGTGATGGCCACAGCCCGACTGGCGGGTCATCCCCACGGTGTACGAGATGAAGCGGCTCAGCCGCGACGCCGCCGAACTCACCGCGCTCGCCAGCCACCTGTTCGCCCACGGCCTGTGCTGGAGATGCTCGCCGGCCCCCTCGCGGGAATGTACGACCCAGCGGGCACGGCAAGCCGCTCTTCGCATTCTTCGCGGCGGTCGCGGAGACCGAGCGGGAGAACATCCGCGAGTCGACCCTGGAAGGGCTCGCCGCCGCTCGCGGCCGGCCGTCATCACCGAGGACATGGTGCACACCGTCCTGCGGCGGCGGGCGGGCGGCGCGTCCGGCTGTCTACCCGTCACGGTTTCCCAGCTGATCAAGTCCGGGCGGGCACGGTAGTCGGCCAGTTTGACGTGACTGGGCGTCTTTCCCTTCGCCTCGTCGGCGGGCGAGGTACCAACGTCGGCCAGTGGCAAAGGCGCGCCGTGCCGTGCGTACGGCAGCGATCTGGGTGGCAATGTGGAGTTGGTGGTGCCAGGGGCTCTGGCCGCCGTGGCGTACCGACATGGCGTGCGCGAACGCCACAGCGTCGCGGTCGATGTACTGGTCCAAGTGCTCGAACCACGCCATGCTCGTACGCGAGGCCGCCTGCACCGGATGGAGTTCCACGCGGCGATGGCGGTCGTACTCCCGCAAGGCGTCCTCCACGTCGAGGTATTTCTGCAGGCTGTGTGCGAGGACGATCGCGTCGATGATCGCCAGTCTGGTGCCCGACCCCAGCGTGAAGTGGGTGGTGTGGGCAGCGTCGCCGACGAGCGCCGTCGTGCCGTGGTACCAGGTCTCGTTGGTCACGTGCGCGAAGCGCTGCCAGCGCGCCGGCGCGCCCCGTGATCGACTGATCAAGCGGTGGCCGTCGAGTCCGCGCTTGAAGGTGTCCTCCAGCAGTCGCACTCCCGGGTCGCGGCCGAGCACGTCTAGTCCCAGAGCGTGCCAGGTCTGCGGTGAGCATTCGACGATGCAGGTGCTGATTCCCGCGACCGAGGGGTAGGCGTGAAACCAGATCCATCCGGCGGACGTCTGCTCGAAGTTGAACACGAAGCCGCGGAACGCCTGGTCCGTGCCGAGCCAGATGTAGGGATTGAGACCGACTTCAATGCGAGTTCCGAACGCTGCGCTCTGTCCCCGGATCCCGCTGTTCGCACCGTCGGCGGCAACGAGAAGGTCCGCTTCGGGAAGCGTCGAGTGATCTGCAACGCGGTGGCCATACTGGAGGTCGACGCCGAGCTGCGAGGCACGCCGGGCCAGGACGTCGAGCAATGCAGATCGGCTGATGCTGTATCCGTAACCTCCGAAGTGCGCCGTCTGCTCGCCGCCCGAGCCGTGCACACGCACCTCCTGGTCCTGCCACAGCACGGACCTGGCGGTGACCTCCCGCGCGCTTTCCGGATCGTTGCGATAGAGGACGTCCAACAGGTCGTCCCAGTACACGACGCCCCAGCCGTAGGTGGCCGCCGGCGGGTCACGGTCGTACACGGTGATCTCGTGCCCGGCATCGCGCAACTTGGCCGAGATCGCGAAGTACAGCCCCGCAGGCCCCGCACCGACGCACACGATCCTCACCGCTACCCACCGCCCCGACTACCAGTCGGATGGGAGGCCTGTCGCTTCAGACGGGTCCGGATGCCCGAGGTGTCCGGGCATCCGGATTCGGCACTCACGAAACTGCCGAACGTTGATCGCGAGCTCACTGCGCTGGAGCGTCAGTAGCCGTGCCCGCCGCCGCCGGACCCGCCGCCGCCGTGGTCGCCGCCGCCGTAGCCGCCACCGCCGTGGTCGCCGCCGCCGTAGCCGCCATCGCCGTGGTCGCCGCCGCCGTAGCCGCCACCGCCGTGGTCGCCGCCGCCGTAGCCGCCATCGCCGTGGTCGCCGCCGCCGTAGCCGCCATCGCCGTAGCCGCCATCGCCGTGGTCGCCACCGCCGTACCCGCCACCGCCGCGGTCACCACCGCCGTACCCGCCACCGCCGTGGTCTCCCCAGCCCCAGCCGTCACCGGAGTGGCCGCGGTCTCCCCAGCCCCAGCCGCCACCGTAGAAGCAGCGGTCTCCCCAGCCCCAGCCCCAGCCCCAGCCGTCACTGTAGAAGCAGCGATCTCCCAGGCCCTTGCTGTCGTGGGAGGGAGCCGAAGCAACATGGGACGACGAGGGGAAAGCGGCCGCGCTGGCAGCGCCGGCTCCGGCCGCGATGGCAAAGATGGGTGCCGTGCAGATCACAGCGGCTATCCGTCGCATCCTGCCCGTAGTCGCGCGCATGATGTCCCCCTTCCGGGGGTCGCAACAGGGATCTCGGGCGCTCAGGGGGAACGCCCATAGGCGCCAGATCCTGCGCGCGGGTCTGACGCGTGGTGATCCACCCGCCGGACCTGCTGAACCACGTCCCAGCATTTTCCAAGCAGGCTTGCGGATCCTACTATTGAGTACAAGACGGAGCATAGAGTACGAAACGCACCGTTTCGTCAATATAAGGCCACTTTCAGGGCAAAATCAACGGGGTGCCAATGGCTCACAAGGGAGACATGCGGTGGACACTCCCAGGCGGCAAGACGGCCGCCAGAGCGCCTTGGCTCCTGAGTACGCCGCCCAGCCCGACCACATCGCGCCTGATTCGCGTCGGCGACGCCGGGAATCTCACGAATCCGTGCTCCGAGCCACGAAAGACCTCCTCGGCGAGGTCGGATACCAGCGGCTGACCTTCGAAGGCATCGCCCGGCGGGCCGGAGTCAGCAAGGCCACCATCTATCGGTGGTGGCCGAACAAGGCCGCACTCGTGATCGAGGCCCTCAGCGGGGAAGTCCCCCTGCCTCCCATCCACGAGACCGGCGACCTCGAAGCCGACCTCCGCACGGCCGTCCGTCTCACTATCGAGCTCGTCTCCGCCATGCCCACTTGCCTGATCCTCCCGGCGCTGCTCGCCGACGTGATCGAGGATCCCACCGGCACCGGAGCCTTCGCCGAGCTCATCGAACCTCGCCGCGCCTCGGTCGTGAAGCTGCTGGAGCGGGCCCGCCTCGAAGGCCGGTTGCCGCCGGACACCGATACCTCACTGATGGTCGACATCTACTCCGGAACCGTCGTGTACCTGGCCGCGGTGAACCGCATACCGCCGGGCGAGGCGGTGGTGGGCCAGCTTGTCAGCCTCCTGTTGCACGGCCACCTCCCGGTCTCGAAGGGATCCGCCCCCGCAGACCGGGAAGAAGCACCAGGCGCGTGAGTCGGCTGCGCAGAAGTCGCCTCCTGCTGGGACGCTCCCTGTCGATGGCGCCGTAGGCCCCCACGGGAGGGGCGACGCCGCAGTCAACGGGATGACCTCATCCAGCGCCCTGAACTGCGAAGTTATTACTGCTTGAACGGGGGTTGGCTGAACTCTCATTCGGGGCGGTGGATCCGTCGGAAGCGCCGCCAGGGCGCCTGCCGCATCTCGGCGTAGTACTCGTCGTCGGGCTGCAGCGAGGCGGCATGCCCCCGACCCGGTGCTGGTTCCGTGCTGACCCTGTCGGCCGGAATCATGGAAAGCAGCAGGTCCTAGCTCTGATCGGATGAGTTGTCGTACCACTCGATGGTGGTGCCGATGAGGCTGGCGGCGACCACGCGCTTCAGGTCGGCGGGGGGTGCGGGCGTCGGGGGAGCGGATGCTGCGGAGGCCATGTGCGCCACTTCCTCGTATGCGGTGGGGACGGGTACGTGTCGGCACACCGTAGGAAGACGCAGGTCAGGCGCACATGTGGTGGGACAACATAGTTCAGGGGTTGGCTAGGCTATGCGTGCGGACACCATGCCTGCGCACACCGGGGCGGCCGGGCGCACGGTGCGTGCACCGTGGCAGGGGCTCCTACGGGATGGCCAGCTCGGCCCAGATCGTCTTCCCGGACGCGGTGTAGCGCGTGCCCCAGCGCTGGGACACCTGGGCGACGAGGAACAGGCCGCGGCCTCCCTCGTCGTCCCGACGTGCTCGCCGCAGGTGAGGTGCGGTGTGCGCGTTGTCGGAGACCTCGCACAGCAGGGAGCGGTCCCTGATCAGCCGCAGCATGACGGGCCCGGTGGCGTACCGGATGCTGTTGGTGACCAGCTCGCTCACCACGAGTTCGGCGGTGAACGCCAGCTCGGACAGGCCCCAGGCCTCCAACTGGTGCTCGGTGAGCGTGCGGGCCTGCGCCACCATGGCCGGGTCGGGCGGCAGCTCCAGATCCGCCACCTGATCGGTGTCGAGCCGCCGGGTGCGGACCAGCAGCAGCGTGGCGTCGTCCGCCTGCGGTCCCGGCGGCAGCGACGAGAACGCCCGGTCGCACAGTTCCTCCAGCGGGCACCGTTGCCAGGTCAGCACGTGGGCGAGGCGGTCGATCCCACTATCGATGTCGGTGCGCCGGTCCTCCACGACTCCGTCGGTGAAGAACGCCACGACGCTGCCGTCGGACAGGTTCAGATCGACGTTCTCGTAGGGCAGGCCGCCCAGCCCCAGGGGCGGTCCCGGCGCCAGCGAGGACAGCGCCACCGAGCCGCTGGCGTCGGCCACGATCGGCGGGGGATGGCCCGCGCTCGCCCAGGAGCACCGGCCGTTGACCGGGTTGTAGATCGCGTACAGGCAGGTCACCCCGAGCGCCTCGTCGCTCAGCCCGTCGTTCGCGTGGGGTTCCGAGTCCTGCGCGACCAGGCCGTCCAGCCGGGTCAGTAGTTCGGCCGGGTCCAGGTCCAGCAGGGCCAGGGTCCGCACGGTGCCGCGCAGCCGGCCCATGGTCGCGGCCGCGTGCATGCCGTGGCCCACCACGTCACCCACGGTCAGGCCCACTCGGGCACCGGACAGCGGGATCAGGTCGAACCAGTCGCCGCCCACCCCCACACGGCTGTCGGCCGGCAGATAGCGGTACGCCACGTCGACCGCGCTCTGCTCGGGCAGGTGCTGGGGCAGCAGGCTCTGCTGCAGGACCAGGGCCGCCGCGTGCTGGCTGGTGTAACGGCGCGCGTTGTCGATGCCGACGGCGGCTCGCTCGGACAGTTCCACGGCGAGCGTCTGCTCCTCGGGTCCGAAGGGGTCGGGGTTGCTGCTGCGCCGGAAGGTGGCGAGGCCCAGGACCGTATTGCGGGTGAGCAGTGGCACGAAGAGACAGGAGTGCGAGGCGGCCGGTCCCTCCTCGTCCGGTGCCTCGGGCGGGGCGGCGTCGACGACGAGGCGGCCGGTGCCCAGACTCTGCGCCTGCGGTGACGACGGTGGATAGGAGACGGGACTGGTCCGGAACTCCTCCGGGGTCCGGCCGTGCATCCGCAGCAGACTGTGCCCCGGCGCCGATCCCGTCGGCGGCTGCCGTCCCTCGATGACCGCCGGCGGCAGGTCCACCAGCACCTCGTCCGCCAGCTGCGGCACCGCCACGTCGGCGAGCTCCGCGGCGGTACGTCGTACGTCCAGCGAGGCACCGATGCGCTTTCCCGCCCGTACGAGCAGCGACAGCCGTTCCTGGGCGCGGTAGCGCTCGGTGATGTCCAGGGACTCCTCGAACAGCCCCAGCAGCTCGCCCCGGGCGTCCACCAGCCGGTGGTACGAGCAGGACCAGACGTGCTCGCGCACCGGGTCGGCGGGGGCGCGGCCCCGGTAGTGCATGCCCATGATCGGTTCGCCCGTCGTCATGACGTGCTCCATGATCTGGTCCTCGTCCGGGGGGTGGTGCCGGGAGATGAACTCGCCCTCGGGAAAGAGGTCCGCGGCCGGCCGGCCGATGTACTGGGCGATACCCGCGAGCTCCAGATCGGTGGAGACGTTCCCCCAGACGACGCGCATGTCGGTGTCGAAGATCGTCAGGCCCACGGTCGACTCGGTCGCCAGTCCCTGCAGCATCGCCAGCTGCGCCTCCCAGCCGCGCAGCGCCTCCAGCTCGGCCGCGACCACGACGGTCGCGGCGACGCCCAGGTGTTCGAGCGGGCTGAACGTCACGGCCGCGCGCAGGGTGCGTCCGTCCCGGCAGGACAGGTCCAGGACGGTGCAGCGGGGCTTGTGCGTCCTGCAGAGAGCGGACAGCCGCTGTCCGGGGGCCGCGGCGAGCAGTCGGCCGGCCGGCTTTCCGAGTACGTCCTCCGGTGCGTGTCCGAGGAGGCGCTGGGCCGACGCTCCCCACCCGGAGACGCGGCCTTCGGCGTCGAGTACCGCGGCGGCGGCCTTGGAAAGGTCCAGAGGACTGTGGAAATCGACGTTGGCGGCATTCGGAAAACGATCCATGACACCGCTTCCCTTCGTGCTCACTCAGCATCCCGTGCCGCACGACGGACGACAACCGCACACGCGAGGACCACCCGCTGCCACGGGGCGGGGGCCGATGAATTGCCGGGCGCGACCCACCATGCCATCCGGAGCGGGAGGCCTGACCATGGATGGAGGCAGCACACCCGCCGGTAGGCACGGGCCGAGGCGCCGAGCGGGAAGGACAATGAGGCATGGGCACGACGGACTCCTCCCGGGCAGGCATGAGCCGGCCCGCGGTGGGCCCTGCCTCGCCGCCCAGTGGCCTGCTCGACCTGCTGAGCGTGGCCGCGGTGGTGCTGAACACCGAGGGCCGCGTGGTCTTCTGGAGTCCCCAGGCCGAGGAGCTCTTCGGCTACACCTCGGCGGAGGCGCTGGGCGAGCACGCGGCGCTGCTGACCGTCCACGAGGAGCACCAGGACGAGGTGGTCAAGCTCTTCGCCGAGGTCATGGAATCCGGTGAGGACTGGGCCGGGGCCTTCCCCGTCCGGCACAAGGACGGCAGCACCCGCCTCGTGGAGTTCCGCAACATGCGGCTGCTGGACGACCTCGGTGACACCTACGTCCTGGGCCTGGCCGCGGACCAGGCCGTCGTGGAACAGGTCGAGCGCGACGCCGCCCTGGCCATGCGGCTGGTGTCCCAGTCCCCGCTGGGGCTGGCCATCCTGGACCGCGACCTGCGGTACCTGGCCGTGAATCCGGCTCTGGAACGCATCTCCGGTCACTCCGCCGCCGACCGTCTCGGCCGGTCGGTCGGCGAGATCCTGACCTTCCTCGACACGGACCCCGAGGCCCGTCTGAGGCATGTCCTGGAGACGGGCGAGTCGGTCGTGAACCGGGAAATCGTCTGTCGTCCCCCCGGCGACCCGGACCATGAGCACGCCTGGTCCGTCTCGTACTACCGACTGGAGGACTCGGCCGGGCGGGTGCTGGGCATCGCCTACTCCGTCATCGACGTCACCGAACGTCATCGAGCCGCCACGGAAGCCGCCCGGGCCCGGCAGCGGCTGGACCTGATCGCCCAGGCCTCCGCCTGCGTGGGTACCACCCTCGATCTGGAGACGACGGCACGCGAACTCGCGGACATCGTCGTACCGGTTCTGGCCGATGCGGCCGCCGTGCTCGTGCTCGACGACGCCCTGCCCGACCGGATGACGCCGCACACCGGCCCCGCACGGTTCCGCGCCCTGGCCGTGCACGCGGTTCACTCCGCGGACGCCGCCTGCACGGCCGATCCCGTCACGGGACTCGTCGACCATGACGACCCCCTGATCTCCCAGTGCGTGCGCACCCGCCGGCCGGTGCTCATGCCCCGCACCGCCCGTCCCGATCCGGCGAGCATCGCCCGCCATGCCGAGTCCGCCTCGCTCCTCGCGGCGGACGGTGTGCACTCCTACCTGGCCGTGCCGCTCGTGGCCCGAGGCGAAGTCCTCGGCGCCCTCGACCTCAGACGCACCCGGAACCCCGAGCCCTTCGACGACGACGACGCGTTCCTGGCCTCCGAACTGGCCGCCCGAGCAGCGGTCTGCATCGACAACGCCCGCGGATACCAGACGCAGCGCCATGCGGCCCTGACCCTCCAGCGCAGCCTGCTGCCCGAGCCCCCGTCGCTCCTGCCCGGCCTGAAGGTGGCCTGCCGGTACCAACCCGCGGGCGCAACGAGCGAGATCGGCGGCGACTGGTTCGACGCCATACCCCTACGGGGAGACAAGACCGCCCTGGTCGTCGGGGACGTCATGGGCAGCGGCATCAACGCCGCCGCCACCATGGGCCAACTCCGCACCGCCGCCCGCGCCTTCGCCGAACTCGACCTCGCCCCCGCCGAGGCCCTGCGCCACCTCGACCACCTGACGGAGGGCACCGAGCAGACCATCACCACCTGCATCTACTGCGTGTACGACCCGCACCGGGGCCAGTGCCAGATCTGCCTCGCCGGTCACTTGCCCCCGGCCCTGATGCGGGTGGGCCAGGCAGCGCAGTTGCTCGACCTGCCCACCGGCGCGCCGCTGGGTGTCGGCGGTGTGCCCTTCGAGGCGGCCACCATCGCGTTCCGCCCCGGCGACGAGCTGGCCCTGTACACCGACGGTCTGGTCGAGACCCGGAGCGAACCGATCGACGTCCGCCTGAACGCCCTCCTCGACGCCCTCAGTACGGCATGTGGCCGAGATCCGGAGGACACCTGTGACCGCATCCTGGAGATACTGCGGCCGCCCGGGGGCGAGGACGACGTCGCCCTGCTGATCGCCCGGGCCCAGTCCTGAGCGATGAGCCGAGCCCGCTCGTCCGGTGCTTCAGAGCAGCAGCGGAAGACTCACCAGGGCCGCGCCGCTCGCTCCGAGCGCCGCCAGAAGTGAGGCCGGCCAGTTGCGGGACTGGGCGTACGTCAGCAGGCCCACCAGCAGTCCCGCCACCACCGCGGCCAAGAGGATGAGGGCCCAGCGCAGTGATAACCGCTCGGGTGGAGGCGGAGGGGGAGGCGGAGGCGTGGGCGAGGTCGGTTCGGGCATACGGCTCTCCTGCATGGCCGGTCCTCCACGTCATCGAAACCTTTCGATGGCTGACCAACGTACTGATGTGATCTAGGCCAGAGAAGGCATCTGATGCCTCATCAATCGGCTTCGGGGTCGTACGGGGGCGGCAGAGGTGCGCGAAATGCCCCGGCGTGCGCCCCAACGCCATTCCGCGCTTCCGTTAATGGCGTTTGGATGGCTGACCAGATCGGCGCTGTGACCTAGCATCTCTGCCATGACTGGTCCCGAAGTCGACCTGCCCGAAGGATCCGAGGACGCGTTACGGGGCTCCACCGCGCGGGTGGTGGAGCAACTGGGTTGCCAGATCGTGGAGGGCGGCAAGCCCCGCGACCACCACCTCACCGTGGACGCCGTCACGCAGGAGTTCGAGGTCACCCGCCCCATGGCCCGCGAGGCCCTGCAGACGCTGCACCAGAAGGGCCTGGTGAATCTGCAACCGCGGATCGGGGCCACCGTACAGGCGCTGGAACAGTGGGACCTGCTGGACCCCGACGTCATCGCGTGGCGTCTGGAGGTGGCCCCCGACAGTCAGATGCGGTCACTGACCGAGTTGCGGGAGGTGATCGAGCCCCACGCGGCCAGGCTGGCCGCCCGGAGCCGGTCCGCCGAGATCTGCCACGACCTCACCAGCCATGCCCGCACCCTGCTCGCCCTGAGCGAGGACCCGGACTTCGCGCGGCCCGAGGAGGGCGCGGCGATCCGGCAGTGCTTCAGGGACGTGGACGCGGCCTTCCACCGAACTCTCCTCGCCGGCTCGCGCAACGAGCTGTTCCTGCGCCTGTCCTATCCGGTCGTCATGGCGCTGAACCACCGCATCGACAGGAACTGGGCCGGCACTCACCAGGAGGCGGTGATCACGCCGACGCGGGCCGCCGTCTGCCCCGACACCGTCCAGCGGTACCCCACCCGGCCGGAGCCGATCGCCATGTGGCTGCACATGGGACTGGCCTACGCCATCGACCAGGGTCTGGCCACGGCCGCCGAGGCCTTCGCGGAGGCGCTCCTCGCCGAGATCCGGAGCGGACGACTGCGCGATCCCGGCGTGCGCGACCGACTGCGGGCGGGCCTGGACCACTTCAACGCCAACGGCCTGCCACCCGCCCATCGGGCCGGCTTCCAGGAGGCCATGGCCGGCTTGTTCCACGCCCGACGCGCTCCCGTGGTCGTCATGGGAGTCAGCGGTTGCGGCAAGAGCACCGTCGGCCGGTACCTGGCGGACTCGCTCCGGGTGCCGTTCGAGGAGGGGGACGGCTTCCATCCCCGGAGCAACGTCGAGGCGATGGAGAACCGCACCCCGCTCGACGACCGCAGCCGCAGTCCGTGGCTGGCCGCCCTCGCGGGCCGTATGCGGACGGCGGGCGCGGAGGAGGGGCTGGTGATCACCTGCTCCGCGCTCAGACGTATTTACCGGGAGTTGTTGCGCGTGGCCCGGCCCGACGCGTTCTTCGTGCACCTGACGATCGACCGGGACACCGCGACGTCCCGTGTGGAGAGCCGGAAGTCGCACTTCATGCCCGCGGCCCTGGTGTCCTCGCAGTTCGAGGACCTGGAACCACTGGAGGACGACGAGGCCGGGATGACCGTCGACGCGACCCTGCCGGTCGAACGCATCGTCGCCGAGGTCCAGACCGAACTGGCCCGGCGCATCCGGGGCCACTGACCCGGCTTTCGCCCCCGGCTTCATCCAGCCGTCACCGCCGCACAGGGCTGCCGCGCCCACCGAGAGCACCGACCGCACCGACCGAACGGACCGACTGAACGACTCGACTGAACGAACCGCCGGAAGAGGGGGATCCACCATGAAGATCGTGTCCGCCGAGGTGATCGTCACCAGCCCGGGACGGAACTTCGTCACCCTGCGCATCACCACCGAGGACGGCATCGTCGGACTCGGCGACGCCACACTCAACGGCCGCGAACTGGCCGTCCACTCCTACCTGGACAGCCATGTCGTGCCCCTGCTCATCGGGAGCGACGCCTCCCGGATCGAGGACACCTGGCAGTACCTCTACCGAGGGGCGTACTGGCGGCGCGGCCCCGTGACCATGGCGGCCGTCGCGGCCGTGGACACGGCGCTGTGGGACATCAAGGCCAAGTGCGCCGGGATGCCGCTCTACCAGCTCCTCGGTGGCGCGTCCCGCAGCGGCGCCCTCGCCTACGGGCACGCCTCCGGCCGCGACGTGCCCGAACTGCTCGACTCCATACGCGCCCACCAGGAACAGGGCTACCGCGCCATCCGTGTCCAGACCGGGATCCCCGGCTTCGACTCGGTGTACGGCGTCGCCGCGTCGAGCGCCGGCGGCGGAGACCGCTACGACTACGAGCCCGCACGCCCCACCGCCGGCGACCGGCCCCGGCCCACCGTGGAGACGTGGGACACGCGCGCCTACCTACGGCACCTGCCCGGCGTCTTCGAGGCCGTGCGCGCGGAGTTCGGCCCGGAACTCCCGCTGCTGCACGACGGACACCACCGGATGACACCGATCCAGGCCGCCCGGCTGGGCAAGGCCCTGGAACCGTACGACCTGTTCTGGCTGGAGGACGCCACGCCCGCGGAGGACCAGGCGGCCCTGCGCCTCATCCGGCAGCACACGACGACCCCCCTGGCCATCGGCGAGGTCTTCAACTCCGTCTACGACTACACCACGTTGCTCAGCGAGCGGCTGATCGACTACGTGCGCTCCGCGGTGACCCACACCGGTGGCGTCACCGCGATGAAGAAGCTGCTGGACCTCGCGGCCGTCTACGGGGTCCGGTCCGGGATGCACGGTCCCACCGACATCTCCCCGGTGGGCATGGCGGCCGCCCTCCACCTGGACCTGGCCGTGCACAACTTCGGCATCCAGGAGTACATGCGGCACTCCGACCGGACCCTGGAGGTCTTCCGCACCTCCTATCGCTTCGACGAGGGACTGCTGCATCCGTCCGACACACCGGGCCTGGGCGTCGACCTCGACGTGGAGGCGGCCCGTCACTTCCCGTATCAGCAGGCGTACTTGCCGGTCAGCAGGCTGCGCGACGGGACCGTGCACGACTGGTGAGGGCGAGCGGGCCGTCACTCCTCCCACGGTCGCCAGTCGTCCTCGTCGTCCCGCCGCCACAGGTCGATCCCGCGGTCGCGCAGGGCCGTGCGCAGTTCGTGCGGTGTCAGCCAGGAGTGGAGGGGGACGAGGCCGGGGGTGGGGAGTCGGCCCGTCAGCAGGTGGTCGACGGCGATGCCGGCGAGCAGTGAGGGGATGCGGCCGCCGTCCCGGCGGGCCGTCATGCCCAGTCGTCGGGTGACCGGACGTCCGTCGCGCTGGCCGCTCACGGTGACCGTGAAGCCGCCCGCCTCGTCACCGAACCGGCCGACGAGCCAGGACGCCGCGCGCACCACCGGCGTCCAGTGCCGGGTGCCGCGGGGCCGCCCGGTGCGGGCGCGGAGCGTCGCGAAGAGTCCCAACGCGCGGTTGACGGAGGTGAATTCGGTGCCGGCCTTGAAGGCGATCGTACGGGCACCGCACAGGTCGGCCAGGACGTCCAGGTCGGCCATCTCGTACACCTGGTGGACCAGGCGCCGGCCGACCGGCGGTGGGAACAGGGTCCACTCGGGCTCGGACCAGCCGTGCACCACGGTCGGGACGCCCCCGCGAGGAGCCGTGAACGGGAGCCCGGCGCCGTGCATCATCGCCTCGAACATCGCCGGGCCGCGGTGCCGCCGGGTGTCGGGAGCGGCGCAGCACAGGACGCCGTCGACCCGGTCCATGCCGTTCGCGAGGTCGTGGACGATCAGTGCCTGCAGGCCCGGCACGACGGAGGCCCCCGTCAGGACGGGTGCCGTCGCCGTGCCGGCCACCGCGGCCGCCGCGCGCAGGAAGGAGCGGTCCTCGCAGATGTCGACGTACGGTACTCCGGCGGACACCGCCGCCCGCAGCGGCCCGAGCGGATGGCTGCCGGGGCCGGCGAGCGCCTGGAACGGGCCCGCGCAGTGCACGATCGCGGCCGCGTCGCCCAGGAGTTCGCCCAGTCGCTCCGGGGCGTCGCGGTCACCGGCGACCCAGTGGACCCGGTCGGACGGGAAGGGCGGCTGCGGCGGTCTGCGGGAGACGACGGTGACGCGGACGTCGGGTCTGCGGAGCAGGTCCGCGACGACGTACCGGCCGTAGAAGCCGCTTCCCCCGACCACGACGAGGTTCGATTCCCCCATGCGCCGGGATGCTACCGGCGTGTGGACACGACAATAAGGTGGTGGTCACCTCATGTGAGACTTCTCCCGTTCCCCGCGAGCGCCTGCACCGACGGGTCTTCGCCGCGGCAGGCATCTACAACGTCGCCTGGGGCTGCTACGCGGTCATCGACCCGCAATGGCTGTTCCGGGTCGCCGACATGCCCCCGCAGAACCACCCGCAGATCTTCATGACGCTGGGCATGGTGCTCGGCCTGTACGGGCTGCTCTACCTGGACGTGGCCCTCCGCCCCGCCGAAGGCTTCACCATCGCCGCGGTCGGACTGGCCGGCAAGCTCCTCGGACCGCTCGGCTGGCTGGGGTTGGCCCTCACCGGCGAGTGGCCCCTGGCCTCCGGCGTCATCCTCCTGACCAACGATCTGATCTGGTGGATCCCCTTCGCGCTGTACCTCCACGACTGCCTGCCGCAGTGGCGGGCCCGGTACCTGGTCGCACGGCGGCGGTAGAACCCGCCCCGTCGGGCGCCCATTTCGTCACAGGGTGGTCCCCAACGGTGCTGATCCGATGGTAAGTGGCCAAGGCCCGGGGAGAATTGATGTTGTCCGGGTCGGGGAGAGAAGGGGCGCGAGTCGTGGCCGCAGAGGTGCCGGGGACCTTCGAGTACAAGATCATGCACAGCCTCACCAAGCAGGTCAGTCACCAGTCGACCCGGACGATCGCCCTCACCAACGCCACCACCAGCCGGCTGCAGCGTTTCGACGGGCGCAGGAACGAGACCGACGAGACGTGCGACCACTGCGACGCACAACTCCGGGTGGCCCTCCCGTCGTTCGCCGACGTGCGCCGCGAGCGGCGCCTGCACGCGGTGCTGTGGAAGGTGTGCGCCCTGGCCACGGTCCTCAGTGGCTACGGCCTCGTCCACCTGGTCCGCACGTCCAGGGACACGGGGTACGGCCCCGGGATCGCCTTCACCCTGACCGTGGCCGCGACGCTCCTCTTCGCGTACCGCACGCTGATCAGCGGGACGCGGGCGCGCAGCAACGGAGCGCCGGAGGTCACGCGTGTCGACCGCCGGGATCACGCAAACCTCCGGCACGGCTGGACCCGTGCGGAGGCGACCGAGGACGCGTGACGCCCGCGCCACCACGAGATCCGCGCCGGGCGCGCGCGGCTCAGGCGGTGGCATCCTCGAACTGGCCGAGAAAGCGGAAGCGGCCGCCGGACGCCCGGAAGAGATACAGGGACTTCGTGGTGTACCCGGTGCTCGACGACGTGTAGTGCAGCCGCTTGGTGATCCCCCGGTAGTCGATCTCGCGCAACCGCCCCACGATCGCGCCCCGTTCCGCGCGGGACGCGCCCAGTGTCGTCAGCGCCCGGGCCACGAAGAGCGTCGCGTCGTAGGCCTCCGCCGAGTACCAGGGCGGGGCGGCGTGGAAGCGTGCGCGGTAGGCGGTGACGAAGGACCGCGCGGCCGGCACCCGGGTCGGGTCGAGGAAGGCGGTGGCGAAGATCCATCCCTCGGCGGCGTCGCCCGCCGCGGTCAAGAAGCCCGGGTCGAGGGCGCGTTGGGTGGCCAGCCGGGCCCCGGAGTAGCCGGCGGTACGCAACGCACGCGCCAGTTTCGCCCCGCGTGCGTGCCCTCCGGCGAACAGCACCGCGTCCGCCTTCGCGTCGGTCACCGACTCGGCGAGGGCACGGAAGGCGTCGGCCCCGGCGTCGGCGGCGAGAGTGCGCCGGATCGTGGTGCGCTGTCCGGATGTGAGCGCCTCCGCGGCGTCCGCGCAGATGCCCCAGCTGAAGTCGCCCTCGGCAGCGTCGTCGATCAGCACCGTGCGGCGTGCCCGAACGGTCCGTACCAGATAGGCGACCAGCGGAGCCGCCAGGCTGCGGTCGGGGGGTCGGGTGGCGGCGTAGGTCCGGTACGGCTCGGCCGGCACCCCGTCGAGCCCGACCGACACGGAGACCATGGGAAGCAGTGCTGTCTTGTACTGCTTGAGGACGGCCTTGGCGCAGGCGTCGGTGGTCGGCCCGATGACCGCGCGGACCCGGTCGTCGGCGGCCAGACGGCGTGCGACCTGCCCGGCCCGGGTGGCGCTGCCCGCGTCGTCGTGCACCTGGAGGGCGAGGTCGAAGCCGCGGCCCGTACGGGAGTTGAGGTGGTCGACGGCCAGCCGGACACCGTTCTCCTGTGCCAGGCCGGCCGTCTTCTGCTCGCCCGTCAGATCGGCTTGCAGGGCGAGCACCAGCCGCGGCAGCCGTGTGCCGCCGCTGCGCGTCGGGGAGCGGTCGGGGCGGCCCGCCGTCCACCAGGCCGCCGTGGCGCCCGCGGCCACGACCCCGGCGGCCGAGCCCAGCACCAGGAAGCGGCGTCGTGTGGCCCCCGGCGGCGGTCCCTCCACGGCCGGCACCGTGTCGACGCCCGCCGGAGCACCGGACACCGCGGTGGCCTCGACCGCGGGCAGGGCGAGGACGGCCGTCGAACGGCGCGCGATCAGCCGGGTGAGCGACTCCGGCAACCAGCTCCCCGCCTCGCCCTCACCATCCAGCGCCTCCCGCACCTCGGTCACGGTGGGGCGGGCGCCGGGCTCCTTCGCCAGACAGTCCCGCAGCAGCGGCAGCAGCGGTGCCGGTACGCCGTCCAGGTCCGGTTCGTCGTGGACCGTACGCACCAGGGCCTCGGCCGCCGAGCCCCGGCCGAAGGGGCGTTCGCCCGTCACCGTGTAGGCCAGCAGACAACCGAGCGAGAAGACGTCACTGGCCGGTCCGATCTCCCGGCCCCTTCCCTGGGCCTGTTCGGGGGAGAGGAACCCCGGGGAGCCGACCACCATCCCGCTGGCGGTGAGCGCGGTGTCCTCCGGCATCCGGGCGATACCGAAGTCGATCATCCGCGGCCCGTCGACCGCGAGCAGCACATTGCCCGGCTTGACGTCCCGGTGCACCAGACCCGCCCCGTGCACGGCGGCCAGCGCCTCGGCGAGCCGGGCGCCCAGGAACCGTACCGAAGCGGCCGGCAGGGGACCGCACTCCTCGACCGCCTCCGCCAGCGAGGGGCCCGGCACGAACGCCGTGGCGAGCCACGGCGACTGCGCGTCCGGCTCCGCGTCGAGCAGCGGTACGACCCAGGGGCTCACGACCCGGCCCGCCGTCTCCACCTCACGCCGGAAACGGGCCCGGAACCCCGGGTCCTGGGCGTACGCGGCGCGGATGACCTTCACCGCGGCGAGCGAACCGCCGGCGGACCGGGCCAGGTACACCACGCCCATGCCACCCGCGCCGAGCCGACGCAGCACTCGGTACCCCGCGATCCCGGCCGGGTCGGCACCGCGCAACGGCTCCATCAGCGGCCCTCAGGTGGAGACCTGGAAGGGCGCCACGCCCTGGTACGAGAACCGGCCGCCGGTGACCTTCCACAGGTGGACCCCGGTGCCGTCGACGACCAGCTCCCCGGTCTTCCTGTTGAACGCGAGGTTCCGGCTGATCCCCTTGTACGTGGCCGAGCGCAGGGCCGTCGTCAGGTTCTGCCGGGTGCGGTGTCCGACGGACAGCGCGCCCAGAGTCCTCAGGACGAGCTGCGCCACGTCGTACGTCTCGACGGCGTACCGCTCCGGCTCCGCGTGGAATCGCCCACGGTACGCGGTAGCGAACGCCTTCGCCTCGGGTGCCACGGCGGCGTCCATGACGGGGGCGACGATCGCCCAGCCCTCGGCCGCGTCCCCGGCGGCGGACAGGAACCGGGCATCGAGGACCCCCTGGGCGGCGACCCGCGCGCCCGGGAAGTCACGGCGGGTCAGTTCCCGGGCCAGCAGCGCGGCCCGGTCGTGGTAGCCGGCGAAGACCACGGAGTCGGCGCCCCCGTCGAGCAGGGCGTCCAGGGCCGGCGCGAAGTCGGTCCGCAGCGCGCTGACCACCTTCGGCACGGCCGGCTGCCGGGCGTCGCGCAGGACCCGGGCGAGAATGCTGCTGATCTCCCAGGCGTAGGCGTCCGCCGCCCGGTCGTCGACGATCCCGACCGTGCGCGACTTCGCGGTGCCGCGCAGATACGCGCTGAGATAGAACGGCAGGATCGTGTCCGTGACACGGGCGCGCAAAAAGGACCGGCTGCCCGTCACCCCCAGCACGGTGGCCCCGGGCGACACCGCGACCTGGGGCAGCGACGCGGCGTCGTACGTCGCCAGCGCGGCCAGGGCGGTGGCGTCCGTGGTGGGACCGACCACGGCCAGGACCGAACGGTCCGCGACCAGTCGCTTGGCCGCGGCGGCCGCCTTGGCCGGATCGCCGCCGTCGTCCACGGTCTTGACGGCCAGCGCGAACCGACTGTCCTTGCGGGCGTTGAACTCGTCGACCGCGAGCCGCAGTCCACGCTCCTGCGCCCGGCCGACCGCCTTCTGACCGCCGGTCAGGTCGGCGTGCAGCCCGATGGTGTACAGGGGCATGCTGTCCTTCGGCGCCGAGCCGGAACCCGCGCCCTTGTCCTCTCCGTCACCCCGGGACGCTGCCCGGAGGGCGAGTGCGCCACCGCCCGCCGCCACCGCGCCGGCGCCACCGGCCAGCAGGAGGAAACGGCGCCTGCCTACGGCGCGCCCCTGCGGCGGGGAGGGTACGGTCGTGCCGTCCGCGGTCTCGTCCGCGGCGTCGATCTCGGTGTCGTCGACGCCCGGCACCGCGAGCCCGGCCGCCGACCGTTCGGCGATGAGCCGGACCAACGGCTCCGGCAACCAGACCTCGTCACCGGGGACTTCGTCCTCGTCCCCCGGGCGTACCGCCCGCAGCGCTTCGCGCGGGTCCGCAGGCGTCGCGGGCGCGGTGACCGTGAGGGACCGGGCCAGTGCCTCGGCGGTGGGCCGCCGCCCCGGCTCCTTCTCCAGGCAGCCGCCCACCACCTCGCCGAGCTCCCGCGGAAGCCCCTCCAGCTCCGGTGCGTCGTGCACCGTGCGGTACAGCAGAGCGTCCGGCGAACCGGTGCCGAACGGCGGACGGCCGGTGGCCGCGTGGACCAGCACGCAGCCCAGCGAGAAGATGTCGCCGGCCGGGCCCAACTCCCGCTCGCCCCGGATCTGTTCCGGTGCCAGGAAGCCGGGGGTGCCGACCACCACGCCGGTCGACGTGAGCGCGGTGTCCCGCGGATCGCGGGCCACACCGAAGTCGATCAACCGGGGGCCGTCGAGCGCCAGGAGCACATTGCCCGGCTTGACGTCCCGGTGCACGATCCCGACCTCGTGCAGGTCCCCCAGCGCCTGAGCGAGCCGCGCCCCCAGCACCCGCAGGCTCCGCAGGGGCAGCGGGCCGTGCGCCGCGACGGCCTCACCGAGCGAGGGCCCCGGCACGAAGGCGGTGGCCAGCCAGGGCTGCGGCGCGTCCGGGTCCGCGTCGAGGAGGGACGCCACCCAGGGACTGGTCACCCGGCGGGCCGTCTCCGCCTCCCGCCTGAACCGCTCCCGGAAGTCGGCGTCCTCGGCGTACTCGGCCTGGATCACCTTCAGCGCGACCAGTGCACCGCCCGCCGAGCGGGCCAGGTACACCACACCCATCCCGCCCGCGCCGAGCCGCCCGAGCAGCCGATGTCCCGCCAGCCTGGAGGGGTCCGAGGTGTGCAGCGGCTCCATCACTTCTCCTTCAACCGCTTCTGGACGCGCACCAGCATCTGCCCCAGGGCGGAGCTGCCCAGTTGTTGGAGCTCCTGCGGGGTGTGGCCCTTCCCGCCGGTCACGGAGACCGCCACGACGATCGTGCCCAGCCGGGCGACCATCCACTGGTACTGCTGGGCGGCGCCGCCCCGCTCGACGTACTGACCGGCCTCCAGGATCGAGTCGTCGGCGTACTCCTGCTGGCGGGTGCCGAAGGGGGTGCCGAGCGAGTTCAGGCCCGTGATCCGCTCGTCGGTGCGCGGCCGTTGCTCCGGGCAGCGCAGGACTTCCTCCAGGGTGGTGCTCAACTGTTCGTCGGCGCCGAGGACGGAGGCGTGCGCGGTGGCCGCGGCGGTCACCTTGACGGCGCCCTTGCCCTTGCCGGCCGGCAGCAGGCTGTACCGGGACAGGCTGGCCAGCACCTCCCGGGGGAGCTTCTCCCGTCCCCAGCGGCAGCCGTCGTCCAGCACGGCCCAGGTGCCCGGGGCGCTCACGGCCGGGTCCTGCGCGACATAGCCCCGGCCCCAGTCGGCCGGAGCGAACACCACGGAGTCCACCAGCTCGCGCCCGTCCTTCGAGGTCCTGGGGACGAGGTCGGCGTCGGGTGTGAAGGCGGGGGTGGCGGCCGAGCCGCCCGCCGGAGGCGTCGTGGCCTTCGGCGAGGCGGCTCGGGCGGACGACCCGGTCGGCCGGGAGGATCCGTCGCCCACCCCCTGGGCCGAACACCCGGCCAGCAGACCCCCGGCCACCAGGAGCGTCACCCAGCGTCCCCCCATACCTCGGGCGTTGCCCTTCACGCAGTCCCCTCTGCACCGGTCGAGTCGTCCGACTGACCGAACGTAGACGGCGGCGAGGGAAGCGGCCTCGGTGGAAACACGTAACCGACTACGTGTTTCGGTGCGTTGCGCTCAGGAACCGGATCCCAGCCCGACCCGGGTCATGAGTCCGGCCAGGGCCGAGCGGGACGGCACCGAGGCCTTGCGGTAGATCGTGGACAGGTGGGTCTCTACGGTGCGTCGGCTGAGGTGGAGCCGGGCGGCGATGTCCTGGTTGCTCAGCCCCTCCGCCACCAGCCTTGCCACCTCCAGCTCACGGGCCGTCAGCTCCGCGAGCTGGGGCGGGACCGCCGGTGTCGCGGCCATCACCTGGGGGCCGATCAGTTCGGCGAGGTCCACCAGCAGGCGCGCGCCGCCGTCGACGGCGATCCGGTGGGCCCGGCGCCACATCGCGGCGGCGCGCGCCCCCTGCCCGGTGCGCTGCGCCAAGGGCGCCGCCCGCAGCAGGGAGTACGCCTCCCACAGGGGCTGGCCGCAGCGGACGTACTCCTGTGCCGCGGCGTCGAGAAGCCGTACGGCCTCGGTGGTTTCGCCCCGGTGCTCGGCCAGCGTGGCCCGGGCGCGCAGGGCGGCCGCGCGCTGGCCGTCGAGACCGAGCCGGTCGGCCTCGCGCGTCGCCTGGGCGACACAGCGGCCGGCCGCCTCGACGTCACCGGCGGCGAGGGCCGCGGCCGCGAGGGTGTCGAGCTGGCCCGGGCGGATCGACGGTTGCAGCAGGGGCAGTTCGGGGCCGCCGCCCGCCTTCGTGATGGCCTCCTGGGCACCATGGGGGTCGCCGCTCACGTAGGTCGCGTGCCCGAGCATGCACCAGGCCAGCGACGACCACCAGCCCCTGCTCCGGCCCGCCGCGGCGGTGGCCTCGCGACCGGTGGACAGGGCGCTGCCGTCCCCCAGCGGACGGGACAGCAGCAGCACCAGCGTCTTGATGGCCAGCGTGAAGCCCAGCAGCTCGTCGCTGCCGGCGGCCCGGGCGATGGACTCCGCCTCCTCGGCGGCCTCCAGCGCGGACGGCAGCCGGCAGGTGGTGAGGTGGACGAAGGCCCTGCTCGTCAGCAGGTGGGGCAGGACGTGGAGTTGCCCGGTGCGGCGGGCTACGTCGAGCCCCCGGCTGATGTGCCGCTCGGCGTCGTCGTAGCGTTCCAGCAGGGTTTCCGCCCAGCCGAGCCAGACCAGCGCCTCGCACAGTGTGGCGAGACCGGGATCGGTCAGCGCGTCCGCGAGTGACCCGGCGGCGTCGGCGAACCGGGCCGCCGCGTCGATCTCTCCCTCGTACGCCTCGCCCAGGGCCGCCAGGGCCAGCGCCGCCGCCTCACCGGTGGGATCGTCGTCGCACCGCGCGACGGCCGCGGCCTGCGCCACGTCCGCGCGTGCCTGCGGATAGGAGGCGGTCAGCAGGGCGGACATGCCGAGGGCCAGGCGCAGGGAGACGCCCTGGGCGGGCGACGGGCCCGGATCGCGGGACAGCTCCCGGCGCAGCAGGGCGGTGGCCTCGGGGGAGTGGCCGAGGTGCCGCTCCATCACGGCGCACTGGGCGACGGCCTGCGTACGCAGTTCGGGATGGTCCTTGCCGGACGTCTCGATCAGGGCGTGCAGCAGGTCCCGGCTCTCCCGGAGGTTCCCGCTGACGCCGAGGGCGCGGGCGCGCGCCAGGACCAGTTCGCCGCGCCGCGCCCAGCGGTCGGGGGTGTCCGGCATATGGGTGAGGACGACATCCAGGAGGTGGGCGGCCGTCGCCGGCGCGGTCGACGCGAACCGTGCTGCGGCCTCGACGAGCACCTCCGCGGCCTGGGGGTCCCAGGAGGTCATCGACCGCTCGACATGGCGGGCTCGTTCGGTGGCCGGAGCGCCTCGAAGGGCCAGCTCCCGCGCGGTACGGCGGTGCACCTCGGCACGCCGCGTGGGCCCGGTTCTCTCGTGGACCAGGGCCCGGACCAGGGGATGGCGCAGCACCCACCGGCCGCCCGGCCCGGCACGCAGCACATCGCGGGCCACCAGGGCACCGGTCGCGTTCTCCACGTCCGCGCGGGGGAGTCCGGTCGCCACGCTCAGCAGGGCGGGCGTGGCGTGGTCGCCGAGTGCCGCCACCGCCTCGACGACCTGGCGCTGCGGCCCGGTGAGCGCGGCCAGTTCGTCGAGCAGCAGGGCCGCGAGCCCGGCGGGCAGGCCGGCCGGGTCCACGGTGTCGGCGTGGTGGTCGGGGGTGAGGCCGCGTGGGGACGCCCCGGTGCGGTACGCGTGCACCAGCGCGAACAGATACAGGGGGTTGCCCTCGCTGGCGGCGTGCAGCCGCCTGGCCTGGTCCTCGGGAACGTCGGGCGCCAGCGCCAGGACGGATTCCCGCTCGGAGAGCGGCTCCAGGGCGAGGTGGAGTACGGCTCCGCCGTCCGCGCCGCGGGTCAGTGCCGCGGCCAGCGAGGTCGGTGTCTGCCGGTCCCGCCGGGCCACCACCAGCAGGACGCGCCCGCGTGCGGGGTGCCGGATCAGGTGGTCCACGAGCTCGCGTGAGGCGGGATCCGCCCAGTGCAGGTCGTCCAGGGCCAGCACCAGACCGCGCTCACCCAGACGCGTCAGGTACGCGGCGATGTCACGGTGAAGTCCGAATCGGGCGGCGGCAGGAGCGGCATCGGCAACGGCACCGGCGTCGGCGAAGAGACCGGCGTCGGCAACAGCACCGTCATCCGCATCGGCGAACGCGTCGGTGAACAGCCGTAAGGGCACGTGTTGTTCGTACTCCGTCGCCCGCCCGCGCAGGACGGTGAACCCGGCCCGGCGGGCCCGCGCGCACACTTCGTCGAGCAACCTGCTCTTCCCGATGCCCGGTTCACCGACGATGTCGGCGACCTTCGGCAGTTCGGAACTTCCCAGGTTCGCCAACAGGGCGTCCAGCCCCGCGAGTTCCGACGACCTGCCCACCAGTTCCGCCATGTTCCAGTCCCCCAGCCGGTGACCCGCTCGGCCCCGTCGATCTTCGATTCCCACAGCTCACCCTATGGGGCCGCACAGCCGATCGAGGGGCGGAGCCCGAGGACCACGACGGCCGGGCAGCCCCTGAGCGGGGTGCCCGGCCGTCGTTCGCCGTTGCCGTCGTTCGCCGTTGCCCGTGGGGCCGCGATCAGTGCCCGCCCTGCCCCTCGGGACGCGCGTGGCGCGGCAGGAGGAACGAGAGCAGGAAGGTCAGGGCGAGCATGCCGTCGACGATCCACAGCACCGTCTTCATGACGGAGCCGAAGCCGCTCTGGAAGGCCGACGTGGCGGTCGACTTCAGCGCGGCGGGTACCCGAGCGCCGGCCTCGGGCGAGGTCACCGCGGTCCGGGTGTCCTTCTCCAGGCGGGCGCAGGACGCCGGGGTCGCGGCGGGGTCCTTGGCGACGGCGCGGTCCGAGGCGCAGGAGCGCAGGTCCGCCACGACGCGGTCCCGCGCGGCCGGTGCGACGTGCGCGGTGGTCAGCTCCTGGCGCAGGTGGTCCGAGCGGTGGTCGACGGCGGTGGCGATCCCGCCGCCCAGCAGACCGAAGAACACGGTGCCGAGCAGGGCCACACCGAACGCGCCGCCGAGCTGCTGTATCGCGGTCATCGTGCCGGACGCCGAACCCGTCTCGTGCTGCTCGACGCTGGCGAGCACGATGTCGAAGAACGGTGCCATGAGCAGGCCCATGCCGATACCGGTGACGAGCAGGGCGGGCAGGAGCTCCCAGGGGCCGACGCCGCTGCCCACCACGTCGAGGGTCAGCCATACGCCGAACACGCCGAGCGCCATGACCAGCGCGCCCGCCTGCAGCACGGCCCGTCCGAACCGGGCGATGCCCTGGGCGATGCCGAAGCCGACGACCATGCCGCCCGACCAGGGCACCATCACCAGTCCCGCCTTGAGCGGCGAGTAGCCGAGGCCGATCTGGGTGTAGAGGTTGAAGACCAGCATGAAGCCCTGCATGGTCGAGAAGAAGACCAGTCCGAGGGCCATGCCACCGCTGAAGCCACGCTTGCGGAAGAGGCTGGGGACGACCAGCGGGTCCCGGCCGCTCCTGCTGAGGCGCGACTCGTACACGGCGAAGACGAGGAAGACGACCACCGAGGCGCCCATCAGCAGGAACGTCCACACGGGCCAGTCGTACTCACGTCCCTGGACCAGCGGGAAGATGATGAGCAGCGCGGCCAGCGACACCAGGATCATGCCCGGGATGTCGAGACGCGGCTTGGGGCCGGACCGGCCCTTCGGCAGGTAGCGCACGGCACCGAGGAAGGCCGCGGCGCCCAGCGGCAGGTTGATCAGGAAGATCATCCGCCAGCCGGTGCCGAAGTAGTCGGCGTCCACGAGCCAGCCGGCCAGGATCGGTCCGCACACCGCGGACAGGCCCATGACCGGGCCGAACATGCCGAAGGCCTTCTGGGACTCGTGCGGCGGGAACATCTCCTTGATCATGCCGAGGCCCTGTGGCAGCATCACCGCGCCGAACAGGCCCTGCACGACACGTGCGGTGATCAGCATCTCGGGCGACACGGAGACCGCGCACAGCAGCGAACCCACGGTGAAGCCGGCGGCGCCCACCAGGAACATCCGGCGACGCCCGTGGATGTCCCCGAGCCGTCCACCGGTGACCAGCCCGACGGCCATCGACAGGGTGTACGCGGCGGCGAGCCACTGCAGGGTGGAGGCGCCGCCGCCGAGGTCGGCCCGCATGTTGGGGCCGGCGATGTTCGTGACGACGGCATCGAGGAGATCCATCACCTCGGCCGCGAGGATCACGAAGAGCGCAGCCCAGCGCCACCGGTAGGGCGCTGGTGAGTCGGTGGGCGTCTCGGTGGACGCGACACCGGTGGTGGACATCGGGAACTCCTCGCTGAAGGGCCGCGCCACGGCGACGATCCGCGCGCGGTGGGACGGATGCATGTGACTGTCCGGCTCGCCGGTACGGCCCTGGTCGACGGGCGGTGGGGCGAGAACGGTGTTCACCTTAACAGAACGGTGCTCACTTGGCGAACGCTGTTCATTAAGATATAGCGCAACTGGCGACACGCGACAAGATATATCGCGTATCCGCTCGTGTGAACGCCGCTCGCCGTAGGAGAACGCTGTTCTCCCGAGGCCTAGACTGTCCCCATGAGCGACGCGGCCTCCGACACTCCCCCACCCCTACCGCCGTCTCCCTGGGAACGTGGGCGCCCCGCGCGCTCCCGCGTCACCCCCGCGCGCGTACCGCTGTCACGTGAACGGGTCGTCGAGGCCGCCTTCGTCGTGCTGGACCGCCAGGGGCTGGACGGACTGTCGATGCGGCAGGTGGCGGCCGAGCTGGGGGTCACGGTCTCCGCTCTCTACGCCCACGTCAGCTCCAAGGACGACCTGCTGGAGCTGATGTACACCCGGCTCTTCGTCGGCTTCGACCTGCCCGAACCCGACCGGGAGCGGTGGCAGGAGCAGCTGCGGGACTTCGCCCGCTCCGTACGGCGGCGACTGCTGTCCCACCGGGACATGGCCAGGATCTCCATGGCCCACGTCCCGTTCACCGCCGAACTGCTGCCGCACGTCGAGGCGTTGCTCGCCATCTTCCGTACCGCCGGGCTGCCCGACCGCATCTCGGCGGAGGCCGGTGACCTCATCTCCACCTACATCGACGGCTTCGTCCTGGAGGAGGGCATGTGGCAGGACCGGGCCGCCGCGCACGAGGCGGGCGGTTCCTCCCTGGCCCGTCCCGACTGGCGCGAGATGGCCGGGGAGATGCAGAACTACTTCGCGTCACTGCCCGAAGAGGACTATCCCCACCTGCGCGCCCTGTCCGGGCTCATGGTCTCCGACTCTTCCGACGACCGTTTCGACATCGGTCTGGAGATCATCCTGCGCGGCCTGGCGAGCTACCTGCCGGACCTGGCTCCGTCGCCCCCCTCGCAGTGACGAGGGGCGCTCCGAGGAGCGCCCCTGAAACCTGTGGGTGAGTGTGTCCGGACCTTTGCGCCCGGTCCTGTCGTCCGGTCAGGCAGTGGTCAACGCGCACTTGCCCCGGTCGGCCTTCATCGGGCCTGCGGCGCTCGGCCGGACCTCGAAGTCGAACATCGCGGTGGGTACGTACAGCGAGCAGCAGGCGTTGGGGATGTCGACGATGCCGCTGATACGTCCCTCGATGGGGGAGGAGCCGAGCAGCAGGTAGGCCTGCTCCCCGCTGTACCCGAACTTCTTGAAGTACTCGACCGCGTTGAGGCAGGCCCGGCGGTAGGCCAGCGTCGCGTCCAAGTAGTAGTTCGTGTCCGTGTCGTGGTCGACGGAGATGCCGATGAAGGTCAGGAACTCCGTGTACCTCGGCTCGACGTTGCCCGGTATGAACACCGGGTTGGTGGAGATGCCGTACGTCTCCATGCCGCCCTTGATCAGGTCGACGTGGAAGTCGATGAAGCCGCCCATCTCGATGGCGCCGCAGAAGGTGATCTCTCCGTCGCCCTGACTGAAGTGCAGGTCGCCTCCGGAGAGCTTGGCGTCCTTGACGTTCACGGGGTAGAAGACCCTCGAACCCCGGGTGAAGTTCTTGATGTCGTGGTTGCCTCCGTTCTCACGGGCCGGCACCGTGCGCGCGCCTTCCGCGCCGATGCGCTTCGCGAGGTCTCCGGTGGCCGTGCCGGCGAGCGCGTTGGTGGCGTCCGGCGGTACCGCGAGCGGCGGGACCCGCTCCGGATCCGTGTCGATCAGTGCCTTCTCACGGGCGTTCCAGCGGGCGAGCATCTCGGCGGACGGCGCGGTTCCGAACAGCCCCGGGTGGGTGATCCCGGTGAAGCGGATGCCAGGAAGGTGGCGGGAGGTCGCCTGCTGGCCGTGGAAGTTCCAGATCGCCTTGTAGGCGTCGGGGAAGTAGTCGGTCAGGAAGCCTCCGCCGTTGGCCTTGGCGAAGATGCCGGTGTAGCCCCAGCCCTGGCCTGCCGCGCTCCCGGTCTGCTGCGGCACGGGGCCGAGGTCGAGGATGTCGACGACGAGCAGGTCGCCGGGTTCGGCTCCCTCCACGCCTATCGGGCCGCTGAGCATGTGGGGAATGGTCAGATCGATGTCACGTACGTCGTTGGCGGAGTCGTTGTCGCCGACCTGGCAGTCTGTCCAGTCGCGGGTCTCCATACGGAACTCCGAACCCGGCTTCACCATTTCGACTGTGGGGACGTCCGGGTGCCACCTGTTGTGTCCGGGAACGTCCTGCTCGCGCATGGACTTGCTCTGGTCCACCTTGAAGCGAACTTCGGGCATGACAATCTCCTCGAATACTTCTGATTCCGGTCACGTGGACGCGCTCAGGCCCGCCGACGGGGTGGCGGGGGCCGGATGCCGCGTTGCCCGGGTGAGTGGCCACAGGGCCCCGAACACCACGACGGCGAAGGCCCCCAGTGCGATGGCGGTCTCGTCGGGGTGTGTCCAGTAGCCGCCGAGCAGCAGAGCGGCGGGAATCACCCCGGTGACCCAGCCCTCGATCGCCGTGACCCAGCCGGTGTAGACCGTGAGGCTGTCCTTCTTGAGGCCGAGCAGCAAGAAGAACAGGAACCACAAGAATGCCCAATAGAGCCAGATGACTCCGAACGGGTTGTCCTTGAGGATGTGGAAATTGATGAACGAGTACCCCAGGGCCACAACCGCCACGAAGAGCGAATAATAGCCGACCCCGGTGGAGTCGAGGCCGACCAGTAGTCCGATACCCACGTAGAGGTAGGTAAAGCCGAACAGATAGATTCCGGATGCCGCCAGAATCGCCCGGGGTTCGTTGTTGGCGATGAAGATGAGGTACGTCGGCGTGAGTACCTGGATTGAGCCCACGAAAAGGTTGAACACCGCGGCCGACCGGGCGTCTACCTTTCCGAGGAGCATCATCCCGTTGATGAAGAGCACCGCGCCGACGAAGAGCAGTCCCACGGATGCCACGGGGACGCACCTCCTAAATCCGCGTGGAGAACGGAATCGCGTCGCACCCTGGCCGCCGACGCGATTCCGGCTCAGCCGGGCCGGCGTGGCGCGATGGCCGCATTCCTCGCACTGCTACGGGAGCGACGTCCTGTGCGGACGTCGACGCACAACGCGTTCTGCCGTGTCGACCACCGCCCTCACGGACGCGGCAACCGCGAGAGCGCGGGGTGCGGCCGCGGCTGCGGCCGCGTCCTCGTGCGTGGCGGCACTTCGGAAACCACTGCCGGGGCCTCGCGGGACTGCTCCTCGCGGACGTGGAGGGCAGCGGCTTCTTTCGAGGTGTGCGTCAGGCCGGGCGCGGAGTACACGCGTTTTGCACCAGCGGCGCAATCAGGGCACTCGTAAATTCTGGGCGCCGTTCCGATCGCCAACCTCACATCGAAAGGTCCACAGTGGCTGCATAGATATTCGTACGTTGCCATCAGCAGCCTCCGGACGCTTTTCCCTCCCTTCCAGGAGACGTCTCGGTAATCCACGTGTCAAGTCAGGTGGCGGTCGGCCGGCGGGTCTACTCGCGGCGCAATCCGAGAACGTCGTAAGTGCCCCGGAGGCTCGATCGTCCACCGCCATCCACAGGCCGGACGGGACGCGCAGGTTTAAGCTGGATTCATCGGCACAGCGGCCGGAGGGCGGGGTTCCTGCGCAGCCTCCGATCGCCGCCGCCCGGCATTTTGTGGCGACCGCAACGGTGGAAAGTTCTGCTGTGGTAGAGGCACGTCAATCCCGGGACGCCCGTCGCAGGAACGCCCGGGTGCTGACCGTGATCGCCGTGGGCGGGGCGATAGGCGCCTGCGCCCGGTACACGGCGGCCTTGATCTGGCCGACGGGTCCGGCGGACTTCCCTTGGACCACGCTGTGCGTGAATGCCTCGGGCTGTCTGATCATCGGCGCGTTCGTGGTGGCGATCACCGAGGTGTGGACCGTGAATCCGCTGGTGCGTCCGTTCTTCGGCACAGGGGTGCTGGGAGGCTTCACGACCTTCTCCACGTACTGCGCAGACATCGAGCGACTGGTCCGGGAGGACCGGGCCGGCATCGCTCTCGTGTACCTGGTGGTGACCGTGGTCGTCGCGCTGGTCGCCGTGACGATCGGCGTGGCCGGCGCCCGCCGCGTTCTGGGGGTGAGGAAGTCGAGATGAGGCTCAGTGGACGCGCGCTGTGTCTGACGATTTTCGTCGACGACACCGACACGTGGCATCACACGCCCCTGTTCACGGAGATCGTCCACCGCGCTCACCGGGCCGGCCTGGCCGGGGCGACGGTGTTCCGTGGCGTCGAGGGTTTTGGATCAAGTTCGATCGTGCATACGACACGGCTGCTGTCCATGGCGGACAACCTGCCGGCGGCAGTCGTCATCGTCGACGAGGAGGAACGGATCCGGTCCTTCCTGCCGGAGCTGGAGGAGTTGTCCATCGAAGGCCTGGTCATCGTGCACGAGGTCGAAGTGGTCCGCTACAAAGGGCGGGAGGCTGCGGATACATGAGGTATCTGCTCGTCGCGCTCGGGGGCGCCGTCGGTGCCCCCTTGCGGTATCTCATCGACCGGACGATCCAGGCGCATCACGACACCGTCTTTCCCTGGGGCACCTTCGCCGCCAACATCATCGGCGCGATGATCCTGGGCGTGCTGACGGGGGCGGTCCTGGCCAAGGTCGCGTCACCGGACGAGCAGTTCCTGCTGGGCGTCGGGTTGTGCGGGGCCCTGACCACCTACTCCACGTTCTCCTACGAGACGTTGAGCCTGTTCGAGGCCGGATCGCGATTCTTCGCGGCCGCCAATGTGATCGTCTCGGTCGTCGCCGGACTCGGGGCCTTTTTCGTCGGTCTGGCCTTCTCCCAGGCCGTGTTCTGACCGTGGACGCCTCGGCCGCGGGCCTTGTCACCCGGACTCCTGCCGAAGGTTCCGGCGAAGACCGCATGCCTATCCAGTGGGCCATCTCCCTCATGAACCACGGGGATTGCAGCGCTGAAGCACGCTCGACTAAAATTACAAGATCATCGGCGCCCTGCCTGACATACCCGGACAGTGGCCTGACCGATGGAGGACGGCCATGGCAAAGATCCTTGCGGTGCTCTATCCCGACCCCGTGGGCGGTTACCCCCCGAAGTACGCCCGCGACGAGATTCCCACCATCACCGGCTATCCGGGCGGACAGACCGCGCCCACCCCGCAAGCCATAGATTTCACCCCGGGCCAGCTCCTCGGCTGCGTATCGGGAGAACTGGGACTGCGCAGGTTCCTGGAGGACCGGGGCGACACCTATGTCGTGACCAGCGACAAGGAAGGTGCCGACTCCACGCTGGACCGCGAGTTGCCCGACACCGACGTCGTGATATCGCAGCCCTTCTGGCCCGCATATCTGACCCCCGAGCGGATCGCCGCGGCTCCCCGGCTCAAACTCGCGATCACCGCGGGTATCGGATCCGACCACGTCGATCTGCCGAGCGCCATCGAGCACGGCATGACCGTGGCGGAGGTGACCTTCAGCAACAGCATCAGCGTCTCCGAGCACGCCGTCATGCAGATCCTCGACCTGGTGCACAACTTCGTGCCCTGCCACGAGTGGGTGACCGCGGAGAAGGGCTGGAACATCGCGGACAGCGTCTCCCGCTCCTACGACATCGAGGGCATGGACGTCGGTGTCCTCGGCTCCGGCCGCATCGGCCAGGCGGTACTGCGCCGCCTCAAGCCGTTCGACGTCCACCTGCACTACCACGACGTGCACCGGCTGCCCAAGGAGGTCGAGGCGGAGCTGGAGGTGACCTGGCATCCCGACGCGCGGTCGCTGGCCTCCTCGGTCGACGTGCTGTCCATCCACACGCCGCTGCACCCGCAGACGCTGAACCTCTTCGACGAGGAGATGATCGGCGCCATGAAGCGCGGCGCGTACATCGTCAACACCGCACGCGCGCTCATCGTCGACCGGGACGCCGTCGTACGGGCGCTCAACAGCGGACAACTGGCCGGTTACGCCGGTGACGTCTGGTATCCGCAGCCGCCCCCGCCGGACCACCCGTGGCGTACCATGCCGAACGAGGCGATGACGCCCCACGTGTCCGGATCGACCCTCTCGGCGCAGACCCGCTATTCGGCGGGTACCCGGGAAATCCTGGAGTGCTGGTTCGACGGGCGCCCCATCCGCTCGGAATACTTGATCGTCGACGGTGGCGGTCTCGCCGGGGCGGGAGCGCGTTCCTACACGGTCGCCAAGTGACGTATAAAGCCGGCGGCGGCTAAACGGAAGAAGATTCACTGGAAGCCGCGGCAGCGGATCCCCTTGATCGGCGGGTAACGGGCCGTCCCTGGGTTTGCCTGGGGTTTGCCCGTCCCCGCCGAGGGATCACGCGTCTTGTGAGCCGATTCACCCCTGACATACTGGACGGGCGTGCCCATTACCTTTTAGCTTTCATGAATAGGTTGATTTTCTTGTGCGAAGGCACCGGCGCCCCGCATACCGTTTCATGAATAGCCAAGGTGTATGCCGGGAAGGTGGATCAGTGAGCAGTACGGACGCCGTATGGGTACGAGGCGTGAACGGCATTCAATTGCACCACGTGACCGACCTTCAGGATGCGGGCCGGTTCCTGGGCAACGCCGCGATGGCGCTGCGGGCCGCGCACGTGCGGACCGGCACCGACCAGTACTCCAGCATCGCCGCCGAGCTCAAGGGCCTGGTGGAGCGAGTGCGGAAGCTGGAGGACGAGGCGCGGACCAAGATGCACGACCTGCACGCCACCGACCCCGAGCGGTTCGCCCGCTGCAGGGACGGTCACGAGCCGTGGCCCGGTGAGATCCCGGCCGGGTTCATCCCGCGTCACACGTGCCGGGACGAGTGCCTCTACCACGACCGCGACGTCCTCGAAGCGATCATGCAGTGCACCTGCGGCCGGCCGCCGTGCCAGGCCTGCGAGATCGGCGGAAAGCTCTGACGCCGCACCCGAGCGCATCATGAGGGAGCCCCCGGTGGGGGCTCCCTCGTTCGTGTCCGGGCTCACCTGCCGGGTGCCCGCGCGCTGGGCCGTCCCCGACGCGGTGGAGGAGACGGGTGGCAGGTGCCCACCGGTCGTCGGCGGTCACTGGGGGGCGGATGCCCCCGGCCTGGTCGTCAGGGCGGGGGGCAAGCGCGGCCGCGGGGGTCACCGGCAGGTGGGCCGGCTCTGCGGTACTCCCCGGACCGCCGGCGGCCTCACGCATCGCGCCGTCGCCGGTCCGGCCTCGGCCACGGCCCGTGGGCGGCGCCCAGCTCGGCCCCGGCGCGTTCGCCGCAGGTCCGACCTGCGGTGTGATCGTCGACCTCCTGATCACGCCGGTGGGTGTGCGGGCGCCGGCACGGTTCCGGACCGCGGCCGAGGGTGCCGAGGATCGGCCGTCCTCGCCCGGGGCGCTCGTGGCCGGGGTGAATCCTGGGGCAGGCGCTGCTGGTGCGGCGCGACGGCACGGAGGCAGGTGATGTCGTCGGTCACCCCGGGCTCGGGTCGGTCGGCGGCTGCGACGCAGACCTAATTGGGGGTCTGGCGCGGCGGTGCGGCGGCCCGGTGGGGGGCGTGGTCTGAGACAACCTCGCCTTGGTCGGCCTCCCTTCCCAGCGCTGCCCCAGCGCTCTCGCCCTGCGAGTGGCAGCGAACGTGCCACTGCCGAGCCTCCCCGTCTTCGCCGCGCCGGCCCGTGTCCCCGATGCCGGCGAGGTCCTCGTCGACCGGCCGCGCCGGCGTCCGCGGCGCACCGGGCTTGCGCCCCACCCGTGATGAGCGCGACCCGCGCTGCGCCAAGCGGGCCTGAACCAAGGGGAGTGGGCCCGGTCGCGGGCACGTGCCGTGGCAGGTTGGCCGGAATGACTCCGGCTGCACATCCGTCCTTCTTGGGCCCACCATGAACCCGACCCCCGCCGTTCATCGGACCTTCGCAGACTCCGCACGTCCCCCAGCGTGTACGTCCGTGTAACGAGCGGGAGTTGACCATGAGCCACGGCCACAGCCACAGACATGACCAGGGCCACCACCACCATCACCACCACCATGGGAGCGAGGACGCGTCGTCCCTGCCGCCCGCCCTCGACATGTCGGTCCCGGACGAGGAACTGACCCCCGGCCAGCTCTCCCGCCGGTCCATGCTGCGCCGGGCCGGCCTGCTGGGCGCCGGCCTCGCCGCGGGCAACGTGCTCGCGGGCGCGGGCCAGGCGGCCGCGGCTCCCGCCTCGCAGGTCTCCGCGAGCGGACGTTCCGGCGGCTACCTGTGGCTGTCCGGTGACCACCACATCCACACCCAGTTCAGCTCGGACGCCAAGTACCGGGTCATCGACCACGTCCGCCAGGCGAACGCGCACGGCCTGGACTGGATGGTCATCACCGACCACGGCAGCGAGACGCACGCCAAGATCGGCGTGGAGAAGGTCAACCCGGACATCGTCGCCGCCCGCGACCAGATCGACGACACGCTGGTCTTCCAGGGCCTGGAGTGGAACATCCCGGCCGCCGAGCACGGCACGGTCTTCGTCCACCCCGGCCGCAACGAGGTCGCGGTGCTGAAGGAGTTCGAGAACTCCTTCGACGGCTCCGTGAAGAAGGCCTCCGCGAGCACCCCGGCCAACGAGGCCCTGGCCATCGCCGGTGTCAACTTCCTCGCCGAGCAGGTCCAGCGCCGCAAGGTCAAGGACGCCCTGTTCCTGGCCAACCACCCGGCGCGCAAGGGCATCGACTCCCCGCACGAGATCCGCGGCTGGCGCGATGCCCAGCCCACCATCGCGGTCGGCATGGAGGGCGCCCCCGGCCACCAGGCCGCCGGCATCGCCGCCCCGAACGGACCGGGCTCCGGCCGCGGCTTCTACGACAACAGCCCGAGCGCCGACTCCTTCGCCGGCTACCCGCTGGAGAGCTACCGCACCTGGGGCGGGTTCGACTGGATGACCGCCACCGTCGGCGGCCTGTGGGACAGCCTGCTGGCCGAGGGCAAGCCCTGGTGGATCACCGCCAACTCCGACTCCCACAACGTGTACGCCGACACCGCCGTGCGCGGCCCGGGCGGCGACTTCAACGGCAACGGCCGCTACGAGGACCCCGTCTACGGCGGCGGCCTCAACCTCACGGACGGCGACTACTGGCCGGGCCAGTACTCCCGCACCCACGTCGGTGCCGCCTGCTTCTCCTACCAGGCGGTCATGGACGGCATCCGCGCCGGCCGCGTCTGGGTCGACCACGGCGGCCTGATCAGCGGCCTGAACGCCCAGCTGCGCTCGGGGTACAGCGCCGTCACCCTCGGCGACACGCTGCACGTGCGCAAGGGCAGCCAGGTCGACCTGGTCGTCGAGATCAGCCTGGCCAACGGCCCCAACTGGGCCCAGTTCGTGCCCTCGCTGGCCCGCGTGGACGTCATCCAGGGTGACGTCACCGGCCCGGTCGCCGACAAGGACGCGCTGAGCACCCCGAACACCAAGGTCGTGAAGTCCTTCGAGGTGAACAGGTCCACCGGTGGTGTCCGCCTCACCTACTCCCTGGGCCCGGTCGACAAGCCGGTCTACGTCCGCCTGCGCGGCACCGACGGCAAGCGCGGCGCCGGCGGCCTGAACGGCGCGGCCGTGGACCCGGCCGGTCCGGCCATGGACGTCCTCGGCGACGCCGACCCGTGGAAGGACCTGTGGTTCTACTCCAACCCGATGTGGGTCCTGCCCGCATGACCGCACCGCACCACGTGTCCGGCGTCCACTCCGTCATCGGGGTGGACGCCGGCACGGCGAGCCTGCGCGAGGCCGACCACCTCGCCCACCGCCTGAGGGAACGACTCGGCCTGCCGGCGGGCACCGTCGTCTGTACGCACCTGATCCGCACCGACGACCGCCGGGGCACCGCCGTCTCGCTCGCCCTGCCCGACGCCGGGGCGGCCGAAGCGGCCTGGCAGCGCCTGGCCGATCTGGCCGAGCCGGGACTCGGCGCCGCGCTGGGCGAGCGCGCCTACGGCTCGGAGCGGGGCGCGCGCACCGCCGCGCCGGCCGCCGCCGAACACGCGGACCGGCGGGGCGGGAGGGCCGTGCTGTATCCCGGAGCGGACCGGCTCACCGGCACCGTCACGGTGGCCGAGGTGCTGGCCACCGTCATCGACCGGGTCGTCGTGGTCGGTGCGCCGGCCGTGGACGGCCAGGGGCCGGATCCGGCCACCCCGGTCGTCACCCGTGATCACGTACGACCCGAATGGCGCGACGGGCTGCTGACCCTGGCGCTCGTCCCCGCGGTCGGCGGAACCCTCGCCCCGTTCGAGGTACCCAACCCGACGCCCTGCTGCGTGGACCACGCCTGACGGCGTGACGTCCGCCGGCCGACGGCGAATTGCCCCGCGGCGGCGGGGGAGAGCCCGTCGCCGCCGGCGCCCCCGGTGCCGTACTCACCCGCGAGGGTGGTCGTCGGGCACACACGGTGCAGGACCGGGCGGCGGCGTCGCCCGTCTGGCGATCATGGCGCCGTGACGCAACCCAGCCTCCGCCGCTTGTGGCGCCCCCATGCCCTGCTCACCGCGAGCCTAGGTGCCTTCACCCTGCTGACCCCGCTGTCCGCACCGCCCGCCCACTCCGCGCCCGCCACGCCCGCGGAAGCCCGGTCGGTGCCACCGCCTCGGCCACCGACCGCCGCCGAGGCGCGCACGGCCCGGTATCTGGAGTCCGTCCGGAACCACCCCGACCTGCTGCGCGACTTCTTCACGCGCCTGCCCAAGGGCGCCGACCTGCACAACCACCTCTCCGGGGCGGTGTCGACCGAGTACCTGATCGAGCTGTCCGCCGAGGACGGCCTGTGCATCGACATCAGCACGACGACCGCCGTGACCCCGCCCTGCGGCAGCGGCACCCGCCCGGCCGCCGACGCCCGCACCGACCAGGCGTTCCACGACGCGATCGTGCGCGCCTGGTCGATGCAGGACTTCCCGCCGGACCAGAACGGCCACGACCACTTCTTCGACACGTTCGGCAAGTTCGGCGAGGTGATCTGGCGCCATCGCGGCAAGCAGCTCGCCGAGGTCGCCGACGCGGTGGCCGCGCAGAACCAGTTCTACCTGGAGACCATGGTCACCCCGGCTCCCGACAGCGTGGCGAAGCTGGCCGACGAGGTCGGCTGGGACGCCGATCTGGTCGCGCTGCACGCCAGGTTGACCGCCGGCGGCAAGCTGGACAAGGTCGTCGCCGAAGCCCGCAGAGAGGCCGACGACGGCGACGCCGAGTTCCGCGCCGCGGCCCGCTGCGACACCGACAACCCGCGGCCGTCCTGCCGGCTGCCGGTGCGCTGGATCTCCCAGGTGGGCCGGAGCGGTTCGCCGGAGCGGGTCTTCACCCACCTCGCCCTCGGCATGCGGCTGGCCGAACGCGACCGGCGCTTCCTCGCGGTCAACCTCGTCCAGCCCGAGGACGGGGACAGCTCGTTGCGGAACTACAGCCTGCAGATGCGCATGGTCCGGTACCTGCGCACCGTCTACCCGAAGGCCCATGTCACCCTGCACGCGGGCGAGTTGTGGACCGGACTGGTCAAGCCGGAGGACCTGAGGTTCCACATCCGGGAGGCGGTGACCGTCGCCGGCGCCGAGCGGATCGGCCACGGAGTCGACCTCGTCCACGAAGACGACTGGCAAGGGACCGCCCGCACCATGGCCGACCGCGAGATCGCCGTCGAGGTCTCGTTCACCAGCAACGCCCAGATCCTCGGCGTACGCGGTGCCCAGCACCCGTTCGAGACGTACCGCGCCTACGGCGTGCCCGTCGTCCTGGCCACCGACGACCCGGGCGTGTCCCGGACCGACGTCAGCCACGAGTACCAGTACGCCGCCGAGACCTACGGCCTGACCTACCCCGAGCTGAAGGACCTGGCCCGAGCCTCCCTGGAGTACTCCTTCCTGTCCGGCCGCAGCCTGTGGCGCGGCAACCCGACGCGCGACGGCTACCGCCTCCAGTGGTTCTGCCGCGGTTGGCTCCCCGGCAGCGGCCATGGGCCCGGCCCCGAGTGCCGCCGCCTGATCGCAGGCAGCCCGAAGGCCGAGGCGCAGTGGCGTCAGGAGGCCGCCTTCGCCGCCTTCGAGACCCGCTTCGCCGGCCCCCTCCGCTGAACCGGCCGCCGCCAGGTAAGCGCGGCACGAGAAGGTCGGCTTCGACGTCGAGGCCGATGTCGGACGGGACAACGAGCCGCCGGAGCTGGACCGTTGGGCCTGGCGGGCTGGCGGGAAATCTCCCCGGTCGAGCACGTCACCCGCGGTTATCCTGCCCAGATGCCGATCATGAACCGGGAGACGGACGCGCAGCTGGCCGTTGCCGCGGCGCAAGCGGGGGCCGCGGTGGTGCGGGACATGTACGGGGCGTCGCTGGGACGCGTGGAGAAGGGCGGCGGTGACTTCGCGACCGCCGCGGACCTCGCGGCGGAGCGGGCCATCCTCGACGTCCTGACGGGCGCACGTCCGGACGACGCCGTGACCGGGGAGGAGAGCGGGGACACCGGCGCCGAGGGCGCGGCGCGCCGGTGGCTGGTCGACCCCTTGTGCGGCACGCACAACTACGCCGCGCGGAACATGCTCGTCGCCGTGAACGTCGCCCTGCGGGTGGGATCCGAGGTCGCCGTGGCGGCGTCGGCGGATCCCTTCAGCGGCGAGGTGTTCTGGACCGATGGCGACCGGGCCCGGCTACGACACGACGGCGTGGACGAGGAGTTGGCGCCGTCGTCCGACTCCGGGCTGGTGGACGTCAACATCGATCCGCCCTTTCCCAACGCGCCGGGTTTCCGGGCGGTCCGGCTGCTGGCGGAGCCGGAGTTCGGGGAGCGTCTGCGGCCCCGGGTGGTGTCCACGACGTTGGCGGTGGCCTGGGTCGCCGCCGGGCGCAGGGCCGCGTACGTCACCGACGGCCACCTGCGCGACAGCGTGCACTTCGCCGCCGGCATCGCCCTGTGCCGGGCCGCCGGCTGCACGGTGACCGGCCTGCACGGTCAGCCGACGCACACGGGCGCGGGCGGGCTGATCGTGGCAGCCGATCAGCGCACCCACGCCTTACTGCTGGACCTGGTCAAGAGGCAGGAGTCCGGCGGCCGTTGACGCACGGCCGCGCTCAGCCGACCGGCTTCGGCGCGGCGCTCTCAGCGCCCCAGCAGCAGCCCCGTCCCCGTCACGTCCGCGCGGATGCCGTCCTTCTCCACCGTCACGTCCCGCAGGCGTACGTCGCCGGAAGGCGGCTTCGGCAGCCGGAAGGAGAAGGCGAAGCGGTCGGCGATCTGGGGACGGGCGAGCTGGGTCAGGGCGGTGAGCAGCGTCGGGTCCAGGCCCAGCCGCCGCAGGAGTCGCGGGTGCGCGAGCGCGATGTCGACGAGGTTCACGCGGGTGAGGTCGTGCAGGAAGCGCGGCGCCCCGGTGAGCCGGTGGAGCGCGTCGTCGTCACGCAGCCCGGCGCGTACGATCCGGTCGGGCAGGCCCAGGCGGTGCGCGATCTCCGGAACCGCGAGGAACGCCTTGAGTTTCGCCGCCTCGCGGGTGAGGCGGCGGGCCGAGGCACGGGTGAGGTGCAGGCCCTCGGCGGGCCCGTCGCCCGGCCGGTAGGTCGCGAGGTCGCCGATGTCCAGGCGCATGCCGTTCACCGACGTGGCGATGCCGCGCTCGCCGACGCGCCGGATGCGGGCATCGGCGTGGACCCGCAGATCGTGCCCGGCGACGCGCAGCCCACCGTGCGCCAGGACCTGCCCGGGGCCGTGTGCGGAGAAGGTCACCTGTGAGGCGCCGAGCTCGCGGTTCATGTCGGCGAACGACAGCAGGACATGGCCGCGCAGTTGGGAGATCGCCGCGCCGCGCACCGAGGTGGGTCCGTCGCCGTCGATGCGTACGTCGTGCGCGGTGGCCGTGACCCGGGTGAGCGTGACGCGTTCGGCGGCCACGTCCGGGACGGTGACCGTGACCGAGTCCAGGCGCCCCGCGGCCAGTTGGGTGAGGAAGGGGAACCCGCCGATCCGTACCTCCGGGGCGGCGGCCAGGTCCAGCTGGTCCTTGAGCCGGTCGGCGGCCCGGTGCTCGGCGTACAGCACCGCCCAGCGGTCGGCGAGGGTGGCGAGGCAGGCGAGGGTCAGGGTCCAGGTCAGGAACTTGAGGACGACGGGCAGGCCGGTGGCGCGATTGCGGCGCCGGCTTCCCCGTCGATGATTGGGCGGCGCCCAGGGCTCCTCCGCGTCCTGGTCCTCGGGGGCCGGATGCTCGGCGGTGAACTCGTCCAGCGGGTCGTCGGCGAGGGCCGCCAGTTCGTCGTACGGACTTCGGCGGGCCGGAACCCCTTCGGACGGTGGACCGTCCGAGGGAGGACGCGGCCCGCTCGACCGCGGGGCCGGTGACGGGTGGGGACGATGCGTGTGTATGCGGTGGGGGGTACGCATCCGCAGATTTGATCATATGTTCTCACCCGCGCCGCAAACTCTGTCCGACGCAGCGAATGAAATCAGCCACGCGACGACACGGCTCGCGCGTGATGCGTCCGCTCGGTGGCGCCCCTGCCCGGCGGCGCCTCCACCCGGCGTACGGTGCCATGCCCTTGGCCGCCCTTCCCTGGCGGGCGGCCGCTCGGTCGCGCAGCGTGGAGTCAGGGGGACGACCGTGGCGGCGACGACGGAGCCACAGGAGAGGTGAGGCAGATGGACAGGGATGCCGCGAAGCCGCGGGTCGTGGTGGGTGTCGACGGGTCGCCATCCTCGCACGCCGCGCTGCGCTGGGCCGTCCGCTACGCCGGCCTCCTCGGCGCCGGCGTGGACGCGGTGGCGGCGTGGGAGCTGCCGGGTGAGTACAGCTGGTCGGCGCCGGCCGTGGACACCGACTTCGACGAGGAGAACGCCCGGCAGGGGCTGACCAGCGCACTGACGGACGCCCTCGGCACCGAGGGTGCCGCCTCGGTCCGGCCGCTCCTGGTGCGCGGCAACACCGCCGACGTGCTGCTGCGGGCGGCCGAGGGAGCCGCCGCGCTGGTGGTGGGCAGCCGCGGGCACCGGGGCTTCACCCGTGCCCTCCTGGGATCCGTCAGCCAGCACGTGGCCCAGCACGCGAAGTGCCCGGTCGTGATCGTCCGCCCGGACACGGACTGACCGGCCGCGACGTGAGGTGCGGGGCGATGCGGTGCCGCCCCGGCCCGGAGGCCGCTCACGAGGACGAGTCCGGGACGGTGATCACCGGGCAGCGGGCATGGTTCAGCACGCCCTGGCTGACCGAGCCCAGCACCATGCCGGCGAAGCCCCCGTGGCCCCGGGTGCCGACGACCAGGCCCAGCGCGTGGGCGGAGGCCTCGGTCAGCTCCTCCACCGGATGGCCGATGACGAGTTCGCGGTTCAGCTTCACGTCCGGGTAGGCGGCGCCGCGCCCGGCGACGGTCTCGGAGAGCACGCGGTGGCACTCCATCTGCGCCGCGTGTTCGTCGAAGATGCCGAACGGCCCGGGCTGCCACACGTACAGCGCCCGCAGCGAGGCGCCGCGCAGGGCGGCCTCCTCGAAGGCGAAGTCGACGGCGGCGGCCGATCGCGCGCTGCCGTCCACGCCCACCACGAAGTGGGCCGGCTCCTGGGTGACGTGCTCCGACTCCGGTACGACGACCACCGGGCAGTCCGCGTGCGCCGAGACGGGCAGCGCGACCGAGGAGGACGAGGCGAGCACCTCCTTGGCCCGGCTCAGATGCCGGGACCCCACCACGACGACCGTGGCCCGGCCGCTCTGCTCCCGCAGGTTCCACACCGGGTCGCCCTCGGCCAGCAGTCCGGACACCTCGGTGTCCGGAACCCGCTCCTCCACGAAGGCCACCGCCGCCTTGAGGATCTCGTCCCCGGTCGTGTGCAGCGTCCGGTTCCACTCCTCCCAGGACGCCCGGGGCCCCTCCAACGTCGTGCCGCCGGTCGGCACGCCCTCGGCGTGCACCAGGAGCAGCGGCACCCGGCGCCGCGCGGCCTCGTCGGCCGCCCAGGCCAGTGCCTTCCGCTTCGTGGGATCGGGGTCGACACCGACCACGACCGGCTTCGCGTCGCTGCCTCGGGGCGTCGTCATCTCCACCACCTCATTTCCGGCGTCCTCGTCACTCCCGGCCTGATATCAGGATCTACCGGACGGGAGGATCCTTCAGGATTTGGGCGAGGGGACGCTTCAGGACCGGGCGAGGGGATCCGTGGGATCCGTCAGGACTCGGGTGCGGGCCGTCCGTCCCGAGACGCGCGTGCCGTCGAGCTCGCCGCCCCGTCGTCGCCGTCGGACCGGGTCGCGGAGAGGTAGGTGTAGGCGGAGGCGCGGGAGATGCCGAGCCGGGTCGCGATCTGCTGGACCGCGCCGCGCACGGCGAAGACGCCCCGCCGGTCCAGGTCGCGGAACAGGTCCAGGCGCTCCGCGCGGGTGAGCTGCGCCCACGGCTTGTTCGCGCGCAGTTGGCGGGCGTCGACGATCGAGTCGAGCACCGCGCCGATGTCGTCGCCGAAGGTGGTGGTCGGCGGGGTCGCCGCGGGTGCCGTGACGCCGGCGAGTTCGCCGATCAGGGTGTGAACCTGGCTCACGGCCGTCACGTCCACGTTGATGCACAGGGCGCCGAACACCGCACCGCTCGTGTCACGGAGCACCATGGTGGACGACTTCAGCAACTTCCCGTCCTGGGTGCGGGTGAGGTAGTTGAGCTCGTCCTCCGCCTCGTCGCCGCGTGCCAGGAGCTTCATGCCGATCTCGCTCATGGACCCGCCGACACCGCGTCCCGTGACCGAGCCCGCGAGGGCGACGACGGACTGTTCGGGGCGGCGGAAGTCGTGGACCACCACCTCGCAGAACGAACCGAGGGTCGCGGCGATCCCGTCGATCACCGGGGTGAGCGCGGCGATGATCGCGTCCTGTTCGTCGCCCGGCATGTGCTGCCCCCTCGCGCTGCGCCGAGCACCGGGTCCGAGTACTCGGTCTGGACATTCAGTATAGGTGATGGACAATAATTCCAGTGATTCGAGGGACCAGGTAAGACCAGGCAGCCCCAGACCGTCCAGGGAGTACGACCATGTCCGACGCCCAGCCCGTCACCCTGCGGGACGTCCACGACGCCGCGGCACGGATCAAGGGGGTGGCCCACCACACCCCCGTCCTGCGCTCGCGCACCCTGGACGACCTGGTCGGTGCCCAGGTCTTCGTCAAGTGCGAGAACCTCCAGCGGGTCGGCGCCTTCAAGTTCCGCGGCGCGTACAACGCCGCGTCCCGGCTGTCGCCGGAGCAGCTGGCCAGGGGGATCGCCGCGTACTCCTCCGGCAACCACGCGCAGGCGGTCGCCCTGGCGGCCCGTGAACTCGGCACCAGCGCCTTGATCCTGATGCCGGAGGACACCCCGCGCTCCAAGAAGGAGGCGACCGAGGGCTACGGGGCGGAGGTCGTCACCTACGACCGCTACACCGGCGACCGGGTCGCGATCGGGGAGGCCCTCGCCGCCGAGCGGGGTCTGGCGCTCGTACCGCCCTACGAGCATCCGCACGTGATCGCGGGCCAGGGCACCGCGGCTCTCGAACTGATCGAGGAAGTGGGGGACTTGGACACCCTGGTCGTGCCGGTCGGCGGCGGGGGGCTGATCGCCGGCAGCGCCACCGCGGCCAAGGGGCTGCTGCCCGGCATCCGGGTCATCGGGGTCGAGCCGGAGGCCGGTGACGACACCTTGCGGTCCCTCGAAGCCGGGCGGCGCGTCGCCATCCCCGTGCCCCGCACCATCGCCGACGGTCAGGCCGCCGACATCCCCGGCGAGCTCACCTTCTCCGTCAACCGGCGTCTGCTGGACGGCATCGCGCTGGTCGACGACGACCGGATCCGGGACGGGATGCGGTTCGCCTTCGAGCGGATGAAGACCGTCCTCGAACCGAGCGGCGCGAGCGCCCTGGCCGCCCTGCTGGCCCACCGGATCGAACTCACCCCCGCACCGCGCAGGATCGGCGTCATCCTGTCCGGCGGCAACATCAGCGCCCAGCGCTTCGCGCAGCTGCTCGGCGACTGAGCCCGGATCCGGGACGGCCCGCCGGTCGGGCCGTACGCGAGAGCGCGGGGTGGCCGTCGCCGGTCAGGCGTTCGCGGCCACCCCGCGCGCTGTCGCACTGTCGGGTTCACACCTCCTCAGGCGCACCCCCGCGTCGGGTTCTCCCAGGGCGCACGCCCCGGTCGGCTCACGCCTCCTCGGCCGCGTCCGCCGGGCGCGGCCGGCGCGGAATGCCCAGGGCGCACACGGCGCCCGCCAGGACCACCGCGACGCCCACCCATACGGCGGGGTGGAGTCCGTCGACGAACTCCTGGGGGCTCCGTGTGCTGCCATGGGCCACGAACACGGTGCTGAGGACGGCGATGCCGAGCGCGCCGCCGATCTCGCGGACGGTGGTGTTGGCGCCGGACGCCTTGCCCGCGTGGTCCTTGGAGACGGAGGAGAGCACGACCGCGGCCGTGGGCGCGAACACCAGGCCCATGCCGATGCCGGCCACGATCATCGGGCCGACCATGGACGAGTACGCGGTGTCCGTGTCCGCGACCAGGTTGATCCAGCCGAGGCCCACGCCCTGCAGGAAGAGGCCCAGCGCCATCAGCCGGCCGCCGCCGACCTTGTCGCTGAGGATGCCCGCCACGGGGGCGACGAACATCGGCATGAGCGTCCAGGCCAGGGTGCGCACGCCGGCCTCCAGCGGGGTGCGCGGGGGCACGATCTGGAGGAACTGGGCCAGCAGGAAGAGCGAGCCGAAGACGCCGAAGTACATCGTCGCCGAGACGATGTTGGTGAGGGTGAAAGCACGCACCCGGTAGAACGAGAGCGGCAGCATCGGCTCGGAGACCCGGGCCTCCCAGCCGACGAACCCGGCGAGCAGGACCACGCCCGCGCCGAAGGCGCCCAGCACCTTCGCGGACAGCCAGCCGTCCGGCTCGCCGTGCACGATGCCCCAGACCACGGCGCACAGACCGGCCGCCGCCAGCAGCATGCCGACCAGGTCGAGGCGGACACCGGGCAGGGAGCTCTCCCGCAGCGCGAACACGACCAGCGGGATGGCGATCAGGCACACCGGCACGTTGATCCAGAAGATCCACCGCCAGTCCAGACCGTCGACCACGGCGCCGCCCACCACCGGGCCCATCGCCACGGCCAGACCGCTGACACCGGACCAGATGCCGAGCGCGAGGCCGCGCAGCCGCTCCGGCACCGCCTGGGACAGCAGGGTCAGCGACAGCGGCATGACGGCGGCCGCGCCGAAGCCCTGGACGGTGCGGAAGGTGATCAGCTGGGCGCTGGTGTCGGACAGGCCGCAGCCGATGGAGGCGAGGGTGAACACGGCGATGCCGACGAGGAAGACCGCGCGTCGGCCGAACCGGTCGCCGAGCGCGGCGCCGGTCATCAGGAGGCACGCGAAGCTGAGGACATAGGCGTTGACGAACCACTGCAGTTCCTGGGTGTCGGCCTTCAGGTCGACGGCCAGGGTGTGCAGGGCCGTGGAGACGACGAGGTTGTCGAGCGCGACCATGAACATGGGCACGCTGCAGGCGACCACGGCGAGCCACAGGGGTATGCGGCGGCCCGCGGGCGCGGCGGCGGGCACCGGCTCGTCGAGAACCGGGCTCTGTTCGGACACTGTCATGACGGGGTCTCCTGGGGCGGTGGGCGTTCGGCGTCCGGGGGCGGTGCGCGAGGGCGGGGTCAGGCGCGGGCTTCCTGCTCGGCCAGCCGGCGCTTGGCGTCCGACCAGTCGATGGGCAGGTCGGACGCGGGGACCTGCCAGAACGTGAAGACCGACTGCTTCATCGTGGACCGCAGACCGGTCATGATCGACTTGTGCGGTTCGGTGCGCGCGTAGGTGTAGAGCGCGTCCTTGTCCTCCCAGGCCGACAGCGTCCAGAAGGTGCGCTTGAGCGGGTCGGCGATCAGGGAGGCGCCGAACGCGCCGGGGGCGCCGGTCACCTGCCTCCACGCGACGAGCGAGCGCAGGAAGAAACGCGGCACGTCGGAGAGGGAGCGCACCTCCAGACGGGACGCCATGACGAACGCCTGGGCGTCCGGGGCGGGCTTGTTGACGGTGGTCCAGCGCAGGGTGGGCATGGCTGCGGCCTTCGGGTCAGAGGCAGGACGAAGAGAAGGGATCCAATTGGATACCTTCACTATCTATGTTAGACATTAGAGGTATCCAATTTTCAAGAGCGGGGCCGATCCGATGCGCATCTCCGAACTGAGCCGCCGCAGCGGCGTCTCCGTCACGACGATCAAGTACTACCTCCGTGAGGGGCTGCTGCCGCCGGGCCGTCAGACCGCGGCGACCCAGGCCGAGTACGACGACCAGCACCTGCGCAGGCTCCGGCTGATCCGCGCGCTGACCGGTGTGCGCGGGCTGTCCGTCAGCACGACCAGGGACCTGCTGGACGCCCTCGCGCGGCACACCGGCGACACCCACCGCACGCTCGGCCTCACCCTCGGCGCGATCCGGCTGGCGGACGAGCCGGCCGCCGAGGCCCCCGAGGCGGGCGAGGTCGACGCGCTCGTCAAGGAGTTGGGCTGGGAGGTGCACCGGTCGGCCCCCGCCCGCGCGGCCCTCGCCGAGACCCTCGCCTCGCTGCGCTCGCTCGGCGTCCCGCTCGACTGGCACACGCTGCTGCCGTACGGCCGGCTCGCCGAGCGCACCGCGCTCCTCGACCTCGACCAACTGGACGGCATCGAGGACCCGTTGGAGGTGGCCGAACGCGCGCTGCTGCTGACGGTCCTCCTGGAGCCCGCGCTGCTCGCGCTCAGACGCATGGCCCAGGAGAACGAGTCGGCCCGCCGCCACGCGGACGGCGGACCGCAACCGGCCTAGGGTCGGGCCCCCAGCTCGCGCAGCAGTTGTGCCGCCGCCTCCTTTCCGGAGGAGAACGCGGCCTCGTGCGAGCCGATCTGGTCGTGGTACTGCTGCTTGGAGTGGAAGTACGAGCCGCACAGCTTCACCCGCGCGCCCTCGTTGACCCGGTAGATGGTCTGCTGCGCGGTGCGCATCGCCATGTCGACGACCGGGTGCTCGTAGGCGAAGGTGCGGATCACGGACTCCTCGGCGACGGGCAGCGGGTAGTCGAGGGTGACGAAGTAGTCGGTCTCCGACTCGAAGCCGTGCAGCTTGTTCATGTAGTAGGCGACGTACGTGCGGATCCGGCCGTCCACCGTCACCTTGCCGTAGTTCCAGGCCTCCCAGCGGGAGCGGTCCGCGGGCATCACCGAGGCGTCGGTGTGCAGGATCACCGTGGAGGCGTTGTAGCGCAGCGGGGCGAGCAACTCGCTCTGGGCCGCCGTGGGATTCTCCAGCAGCCCCCGGGTGACGTCGCCATGGGTGGCGACCACCGCGTGGTCGAACCGCTCCTGGCCGGACGCGGTGCGCACCACCACCCCGTCCCCTTCCTGCCGGATCCCGGTGACCGGCTCGGACAGCCGGGCCTTCGCGTCGATGGCGGCGATGGCCTTGCGGACGTAGGAGATCGAACCCCCGGCCACCGTCCGCCAGTCGACCCGGCGCCCGCCGAGACCGCCCTCGTCGTGGGCCATGAAGAAGGCGATGACGGTCGTCGCGGGCATCTCCCAGATCAGCTCGGCGGGCACCGACCACACGGCGCTGCACAGCAGGATGAAGTACCCGTACCGGAACTCCTGGCTGTAGCCGCCCCGGTCGAGGTACTCGCCCATCGGCATGTTGGTCCGCTTGCGGAAGAAGTCCCGCCGTCCCTCCTCGTGGAACCGGCGGGCCTCGCGCCAGATCCTCTGGAAGTACTCGGGATAGCGGGCGTCGACCTCCTTCTCGGGCAGGTCCAGCTCCTCGCTGCCGTACTGGAATCCGCCGTCGAGGTCGAAGAAGTTGAAGCCGCTGGCCAGTTCCTCGGACTCGACGCCGAGTTCGTCGAAGAAGCCGCCGAGGTTCGGGTAGGCGGGCCGGTTGAAGACGACGAACGCGGTGTCGATGCCGAGGATCCGGCCCGCGTCCGGCACCTCGACGGTGTTGGCGTGCCCGCCGAAGCGGTCCTCGCGTTCGAACAGGGTGATCTCGGCGTGCGCGCGCAGGGCGTAGGCCGCGGAGAGGCCGGCGACTCCGCCGCCGACGACGGCGATGGTGGGCTTGTCGGACATCGGGGGCTCCTTGGGGTCAGCCGAAGAGGGTGGTGGTGTCGAGGCCTGCCGGCCGTGACCGCTCGGTGGCCACGGCCAGCACGTGCCGGGAGGTCGGACGGATCAGGTCGAAGTGCCAGTGGTCGGCGGGTCCTTGGGGATCCCGCACGCGGGGGGGCCCGCCGCGCGGGCGGGTGAACGCGAACGTCGACAGGTCGCGCCGAAGGCCGGTGCCGAGTGCCTTGAGGTAGGCCTCCTTGAGCACCCAGTACGCGGCCACGAGCGCGGCCCGTTCGCCGTCCGCCGCGCCGGCCAGCTCGGCGCGCTCGGTCTCGGCGAAGAAGCGGGGCAGGTGTGTGAGCGCGTCCGGGGCGGCCGGGGAGCGTTCGGCGTCGACTCCGCAGGCGCGGTCGCCGTCGGTGACGACACAGGCGATCAGTCCGTCGGTGTGCGTGAGGTTGAACCGCAGTCCCTGGTGCGGGGGCCGCGGCTCCGGCCGGCCGTGGGCCGTCGTGCGAAAGCGCCAGACGTCCGGCGGGCGGCCCGAGCGGGCGCTGAGCGCATGGCGGGCCAGCAGGCGGGCGGCCAGCCGGCGCCGCCGCACCTGGGGGGCGAGCGGGCGCTCGCACCGCGCCCGCTCGCCGTCGGTGAGCAGGTCCCAACCGCCCATCCGCGTGATGAAGGCATCGATCGCGGACTCCGGCAGCAGCCACAGGTGACGGTCGGTCATCTCAGCGGCGGGCCGCGGTCGGGCCGCCGCCGCGCGCGGCCAGCGGGAACTGCCAGTGCGAGAACAGCAGGTCCTTCAGGTGCAGATGCCGCAGCACCCGCATCACCTCGTCGACCACCGCCGCGTCCGTGACGAACTCCCGCGGCCTCAAGTGCCGCCGCAGCCGTTCCAGTTGAAGCAGCAGCAGGGCCCCGCTGGGCAGCGGGTCGTCCAGGGCGGCGGCCGAGTGGACGTACGTGTGCACACAGGCCGCGGCCGCGTGCAGCAGGCAGTACTCCTTGGCCAGGTCGAAGAGCTCGGCGGACTGACCGTACGCACGGCCGAGGTCCGCCTTCAGCGCGCCGGTGCGCTCGCGCACCGAGTCGGCGTGCGCGAGGAATTCGGCGGCGACCGACGCCGCCCGCTCCAGCCACTCCCGCTCGTCCCCCTTGGCCTCCTGCGCCAGCCGCCGCAGCCGGGCGAGGGCGGCGGGCGCGGCCACCAGCGCGTCGTCCCGGCCCCGACTGAACAGCTCCTGGTCCCAGGGCCGGTACAGCGGCAGGTCCCGGTCGATGCCGAAGAGGACGGCCGCCCGCTCCTCGGCCACGGCGCGGACCTCGGGGCCCGCCTCGGCCGCGGTGGTGAGCAGCCCCTCCAGCTGGAGCGCGATGTTCTTGAGGTTCACCACCGTGTTGCCGTCGGCGAAGTTGGCCACCGGCAGGTCGCGCAGCATCTTCTGGTGGATGGCGTAGTGCGGGTGGTCGCGGAGGTAGAAGCGGGCCCCCAGCACGACGTTGAGCTGCGCGAAGGTGCGCTCCAACAGGGTCGGAACGAAGTACTTGACGACCGAGGACCACACGCTGGTCTGCTCGGGCACGACCTGGAGGGCCCGAACCGCCCCGAGACTGACCGCGTCCGAGACCATCAGATCGGCGAAGCACTCCACCAACTGGCGGCGCGAGTACGGGATGTCACTCACCGTGCGCCCGAAGACCCGGCGGCCCTCGGCGAAGTCCAGCGTCACCCGGAGCCCGGTGTCCACGGCGGACAGGGCGATCCCGCTGATCAGCGCCCGCGCGGTCTGGGAGGTCTTGAGTGCGATCTCCAGACCCTGCCCCTCCCGGCCGAGCAGGGCGGAGTCCGGCACGAAGACGCGGTCCAGCCGGAAGCCGCTCATGTCGAGTCCGCGCAGGCCGTGCATCCGCTCCCGCGGCAGCTCGTCCACGCTGCCGGCGGGCGTACGGCGCTTGTCGAGGACGAACACCGAGTAGCCGCCGGGCCCGCCCCGGGGGTCGGTGCGGGCGTGCACACTGAGCCCGTCGGCGACCCGGCCGTTGCCGATCAGCCACTTCTCGCCGGTGAGCAGATAGCCGCCGTCGGTCTTCTCGGCGGTCAGCTCGTTGGCGGTCAGATCGCTGCCGTGGCCGCGCTCCGACAGGCCCCAGGCGTAGCGCGTGCCGTGTTGGATGGCGTCGACCAGGGTGCGCTTCTGCTCGTCGGTGCCGGCGATCCAGGCGGGCATGAAGCTCAGGCTGGTGATGATGAACGCGGTGGCGGTCGTCGGGTCCCGGCGGGCGATCAGCCGCATCAGGTTGAAACCGATCTCCACGTCGCCCGCCTTGCCGCCCTGGTCGCGCGGGAGCGAATGGTCCAGGGCGCCCCAGCGCTGCAGCAGATTGACGAACTCGTACGGGTAGTCCTCGCGTTCGTCGTACTCCAGGACGCGGGCGTACGGCATCCGGCTGCCGGGTTCGTGCGGATCGCCGAGGTGGCTCTCCAGCCGCCGGGCGAGATCCGTGAGGTCTTCCTTCGGCACGGGTGGGTCTCCCAACGGTCACAGATCGGGGGCGAGTCGGACGGGGACGGCACTGAAGAGGCGGTTGCGGGCGTGGAGATCGGCGGTGATGCCGACGGCGGGCAGCTGGGCGGCGGCCTCGCGACGGGGGTCGGTGCCCTCGGCCCGGGACAGGAGGTGGGCCAGGCACGCGCCGAGCCAGGCGGAGGAGAACCGCGGGAGCCCCGGGTTGGCCCACCACAGGAGGAGACAGCAGGTCGCGGCGTGCAGCCAGGCGAAGCGCTCGGCGAGGTCCACCAGACCGGTGCCGCGGTCGGTGGCCGCCACCTCGGCGGCCAGCGCCGTCAGAGCCGCGACCAGACGGGCCACCAGCCGCGCGGTGCCGTGCTCGGCCCGGGCGGTGAGCCGGGCCAGCACCTGCGGGGCCACCACGGCGAGCGTGCCGGTCACCGGATCACGCCCCCGGGCGTTGAGGTCCAGACGTTCCGGCGCGTACGGCGGCAGCGCCGCACGCAGGTCGAACACGGTCCCCACGAGGTCCAGGTCCTCCGGTGCCACGGGGGCCGACACGGCCTGGGAGACCGAGGCCAGTTGCGCGCTGTAGGAGCGCAGGTTCGCCAGCGTGCTCGTGTCCACCACCCGGACGACCGCCGCGTCCCGCTGGAGCTTCTGGAACAGGCCGCCCCCGGGGCCCTCGGTGCGCAGCACCGACCGGGTCGCCAGGACCGAGCCGCAGCGGCGGATCACCTCCTCCGCGCTCTCGGCCACCACGTGCTTGGCCGCGCAGCCCCAGACGCTGAACAGCTCCGGCGCCGCGTGGATCCCGCGCGCGGCGGCCAGGGCGGTGGCGTCGGCGGCCAGCAGCGCGGCCGAGGCCAGCGCCAACTCCCGTCGCGGATACGGGGATTCCAGGACCGTCGTACGGCCGACCCGGCGCCCGGCGGCGAAGTCCAGCGTCAGTCGCAGCGCCGTGTCGGCGCAGCCGAGGCTGCCCGCCATGCTCATCACCCGGACCACCTGCTGGGCCTTCATCACCGACTCCAGGGCCTGACCGGCGTGGCCGACCAGGGCCTCGGCCGGGACCGGGAAGCGGTCGAAGCGCAGATGGGCGAAGTCGATGCCCCGCATGCCGCTCGCGGGGACCGCGGCACCGCGGTCGAGCCCACCCTCCTCGCCGAGGTCCAGCAGCACCGCCGAGAACGCCCCCGGGCCGCGCTCACCGGTCCGCGCCACCAGGTACACCGCCTCGCAGCGCCGGCCGAGCCCCACCATCCACTTCTCACCGGTCAACTCCCAGCCGTGCCCGGCCGGTTCGAGGTGGGCGGTGTTGGCCAGCAGGTCGCTGCCGTGGTCGGCCTCCGACAGGGCGAAGCCGATCGCGCCGCCCCGGGCGAGGACCTCGGCCGCGTACTTCCGCTGCGCGGCGGAGCCGTGCAGGGCCAGGCAGGTGGCGGCGGTGATGCCGAACATGGTGCCCGGCATGATGTTCAGGTCCCGGCGGGCGGCCGTGCGCACCAGCAGCAGACCCCGGTCGAAGGACTCGAACCGGCCGCCCCAGTCCTGGGGCAGGTAGTTCAGATGGAAGCCGGACTCCCTGAGACGGGCGCACAACTCCTCGGGAAACGAGTCCTGTTCGTCCCGGGCGACCGCCGCCGCGAACCCGTACGGACTGGTCTCGTCGTACGGATCGCCGAGCAGCCGCTCGACCTCCTCCGGGGTCACCTCGCACCCTCCAGCGCGGGCGCCTCCAGCGGCACCGGCCGGTAGTCGGCCGCCGAGGCCGGGAACCGCACGCCCGCGACCCGCAGCTGCGCGAGCCGGGTGTGGAAGGCGGCGCCGCGCATCAGGTGGTGGGCGACCTCCGCGACCCGGCGGTTGCCCGGGGCCTTGAGATAGCTGGCGGTCACCCAGTCGTTGAAGGCGCCCATCGCCGGGCCGCACCACACCTGGTAGTCCAGGACGCGGTCGGGGTCGCCGACCGTGGACCAGCGCGAGGCCATGCCCAGGTACCAGCGGAACACCAGGGCCATCCGCCGCTTCGGACTGTCGGCCGCGCGGGCGAGCTGCTCGGGGTCACGGCGCCGGAAGTAGCCGACGCACTCCTGCCAGACGTCCTCCAGCGGCCGGCGCATGATCTGCGTCTCCAGCCGCGCGCGCTCCGCCGCGGGCAGCGCCTCCAGGCCGTGGTACGCCTGGTAGAGCTCGTACAGCCGCCTGGCGCGCATCGGGAACAGCGTGCCCTTCTTCAACACCTGGAGTTCCACGCCCATTTCGAACATGTCCGCCGCCGGGGCCATCTCGCAGTCCGCGATCCCGGCGTCGGCGAGCAGCGCCTTGGTGGCCTTCGAGGCGCCCGACTCGACGCAGGACTGGTTGACCGAGCCGGTGACGACGTAGGCGGCGCCCAGGGCGAACGCGGCGGCCACCGAGGAGGGGCAGCCCAGGCCGCCCGCGGCGCCCACCCGGATGGGGACGGGGTAGCGATGCTCGTGCTGCACGGTGTCGCGCAGCCGCAGGATCACCGGGAGCAGCGCCGTGAGCGGCCGCCGGTCGGTGTGGCCACCGGAGTCCCCCTCGACCGTGATGTCGTCGGCCATCGGCACGTACTTGCCGAGCTCCGCCTGCTCGGCGGTGATCAGGTCCTGGTCGAGCAGCGCGCTGACCAGGGCGGCCGGCGCCGGGCGCATGAACCGCTCGGCGGTCTCCGGGCGGGAGACCTTGGCGATCAGCCGGTGGTCGGTGACGACCGCCCCGGACGGCTCCCTGCGCAGCCCGGTCAGCCGGTAGCGGACCACGTGTGCGCTGAGGTTCATGAAGGCGGAGGCCTCCACGCACCGCACCCCGTGTCGCAGGAACAGCTCCACCGCCTCGCGCTCCAGGCGCTCCTCGCTCGGGCTGTGGATGAGGTTGACGGCGAAGGGGAGTCCGGGGATCTCCCGGGCGAACCGGGTCAGCGCCTTGCCGATCGTCTCGGGCAGCAGTCCCGCCGCCCCGTACGAGGCGAGGAAGCCCGCCCGGGCCAGCGCGACCACCAGGCCGGGGGAGGCGATGCCGCCCGCCATCGCGCCGGCCATGTAGGCCTGCCGGACGCCGTGCGCGGCGCGGAACGCGGGCGAGCCGAGGCTGTGCGGGGGCAGCGGGCCGGCCGCCGCGAGCAGCGGCAGGCCCTCGCCGGCCGTGGCCCGGCCGCCGGCGGCCGCCCCGACACCGGACGGCGTACGGACGACGAAGCAGGGACGTTCGAGGTCGTCGAGGACCTGGTGGATGCCCGAGGGGTCGGTGTGCGGGCCGACCTCTCCGGACCACCGCAGGGGAGTGCTCTGGGTCTGCATGACGGGGGTCGTCTCCTCGGGCCCGGTCAGGCCTGGTCGCGGGTGTCGTCGGGACGGACCTCGATGGCCACGTCGGTGAGCTCGTAGATGCGCAGTCCCGGCTTCCACAGGTCGGCGTCGGCGATCACGACCAGCCGCTCGCCGTCCCGGCGGACCTCCTTGACGTGCGCGTCGAAGAACAGCTCGCCGTCGTGGCGCAGGATCTGACCCCGGTACTTCCAGCTCATGGGGACATCCGTGGCGAGCGCGAAGCGCGGGCGCCCGATCCCGTCCGCCAGGCCCTGCTCCAGCACGTACAGGCGCAGCGCCTGGAGGATCGCCTCCACGCCGAGCGAGCCGGGCATCACCGGGTCGCGGTGGAAGTGGCAGTCGAAGTACCACTCGTCGGGGCGGATGCGGCGCCGGCCGTGCAGATAGCCCTTGCCGTGCTTGCCGCCGTCCTCGACCAGGTCGACATGGTCGACGAGGTGGAAGTGGCCGCCCGGCAACGGCAGCCCGCCGGAGAACTGCGGCGCGTCGTCGGGGAGTTCGATGCGCCGTACGCCGGACGGCCGGGCCTGCTCGATCCAGGGCGCCACGTACGTGCCGTTGTCCAGTCCCACCTGATGGGCGAGAGCCGCCTCGCTGAAGTACCCGAAGAGCGACTCGCCGGTGTAGAACACCTCGCCGTCGGCGGAGAGTTCGTAGCGGAAGTTCTGCAGTACGGCCCCCTGCACGGCGCTCGTCATCAGCAGCGTCGAGCGGTGGCGGATGGTCCGGCCGCGCAGGTCGATGTCCTTGACCAGGGTGGCCGTGCCGTCGAGGTTGCGGATCGAGTACTGCGTCTCGGGCTGCTTGAGGGTGGCGCCGAGGTAGTAGCCGAGGAGGATCGCCGCCTGCAGGGAGGTCTCCATGTAGACGCAGTTCGGCATGTGCGGGTGGGAGTTGTCGCCGTAGTACCAGGCGTCGGCGGGCGAGTCGTACTCCGTGACCATCTCGGCGCCGGGCTTCAACTCGCCCCGCGTGCCGTCGAGTCGCATGATCCGGTCCACGAACTGGAAGTCCCCGTTGGGGATGTACGGCGCCCGGCTCTCCTTGTAGACGTCGAACTCCGGACCCATCGCGGTCCCGAGGTCCCCCTTGGCGGCATGCGCCAGGTGCAGCTCGTTGATCATCGCGGGCTCGCCGTCGCGGTTGCGGCGGCCGAGGAACCCGGGGACACCGCCGAGCGGGGGCCGGTACGGCGTGCCGTCCTTCTCCCGGATCTGGATGCCGAAGTCACGCATCCGGATCACCGGCTTGTCGCCCAGGTACACCAGGACGTCGGCGATCACCGAGGGCCGCGGGAGCAGCGTCAGCTCCATGACCTCGATCTCGTACCGGATCTCCCGGTGCTGCGGCGTGATCTGGCCGCGCACCTGCACCTCGGTCTCCAGCCCGATGATCGTCTGGAAGCGGGCGTCCGGCAGGACGAGGTGCATGCCCTGGTGCAGCAGATAGGCCTGCAGCGTCTGGACCGCGCCCTCGGCGACCATCGAGCCGGCCAGCACCGGGTCGTCGGGGAAGTGGCACTCGAAGTACCAGGCGTCCGGCTCCAGCCGCTTGTACGCGGTGATCGCGCCGAGTCCGCGCGGCCCGCCGGTGCGGTCGATGCGGATCTCGTCGACCATGCGCAGGCGGGCGTCGGGCAGCCTGAGCGCCGGGTTGAGGCCCGGGTCCTGGGCGTGGTGCGGGCCGAAGACCTCGCCCGGCCTGCCGTCGGCCAGCAACTCCAGTTCGTCGGCGCCGAGACGGTTCGTGTCGGTGTACGCGAGGGGCTTGAACCAGGTCTTCGTCAGCGCGGCCCGGCGCTGCCGCTCCTTCTCCGTGACGACGACGCCGAGCGGGGTGTCCAGCTCGGCCTGGCTGAAGAACCCGGCGCAGGCGTCCTTGAGTTCGAGGATCAGCTCGCCGTCGGCGTAGCAGAGGTAGCTGAAGAAGAAGAGGGTCGTGTCGCCCTGGCGGACGAAACGGTTGATGGAGATGTCGTAGCGCAGGGTCTGGCCGGCGCGCGGCAGGTCGCCGTGGAAGACCAGCTTGCTGTCGAGCAGCCGGTAGACCCGCTCACCCTTGTTGCGGAAGTCGATGCCCAGATAGCTGATGAGCAGCAGGTCGCACTGGCCGGCCTCGATGGCGACGGCGGGCGGCACACCGCCGTCCACGGCGTACCAGGCATCCTTGGGGACGTCGTACTCCGTGCGGATGAAGGACGGCTCGTACACCCCGGTCTCGGCCCGCAGCGCGGTCACCCGGGTGACGAAGTGGTACGGCGGAGCGGGCAGCCGCACCCGCTTGGCGTAGCTGTCGATCGGTTCGAACTCCGGGCCGAAGACATCGGCGAGCCGGCCCGTGGCAAAGGCGAGGAGCTGCCGTTCGTCCCAGATCACATCCGGGGACTCCGGGGACTTCGCGGCGGGCAGCGCGGGCGGCGGCGGTGCGGGGAGTGCACGCGCCTCGGCGGTGGCCTCGACGGCGGCCTCGGGCGCGGCCGTCCGGGCGGTGTTGCCGGGCGCGGGCGCGGCGGTGTGGTCGTCGAGCAGCGCCTCCATCCGGGTCAGCGTGTGCTCCTGGAGGATGCGCTGGGTCTCCATGACCACCGAGTGGGTGGTCATCATCTGCTGCCGTATCTCACGCACCAGACCGGCGGCCGCGCCGCCGGACGGACTGTGGCTCTCACGGGCCCCGGAAGCCGGCGCGGAGGGCGTGGGCACGGGTCGGCCGGCCGGCGCCGGCGGTGCGGGCGGGGCCGGAGCGAGGGCGGCCGGCTCCGCCCAGGGCAGGAACGCGATCGGCTCACCGTCGAAGGTGATGACCTCGGCGTCGTCGAGGGTCGGGTCGGCGGGCATCAGGTCGGTTACCTCCAGCGATACGGCCGCCACGGGGGCGGGCCGCACATCCTTGACGTCGACTGCGGCGGCCACGGGCGCGGGTGCCGTACGGACGGACGGCGCCGGCTTTGGCCGTGCGCCGGGGGACGGGTCCGGGGCGGGCAGAGCGGCGGCCCGCTCCGCGATCCGCGCCGGGATGGACGCGCCGCCGCCGACCGGCACCCGCAGCCGGGCGGGCCGGGCGGCCGGTACGGGGTCCGGGCCGAGCAGGGCGGCCAGGTCGACCGGCACCCCGTGCGCGGCGAGCCGGGCCGCCAGCTGCGCCACCGACCGCGCCGCGGGAACGCCCCGGCGGTCCACCGGCACGGCGACGTGCGGGGCGTCGCCGAGGGTGTCGTGCACCCAGCGGGTACAGGTCGCGCCGGGGCCCGTCTCGATGAAGTAGCGGAAGCCCCGGTCGTGGGCGGTGCGCACCAGGCGCGGGAAGTCGATGGTGCCGCGCAGGGTCCGGGCGATGCGCCGGGCCACCTCGGACCGGTCCAGGTCGCCGACCGTCCCGTAGTCGTAGGCGCTGAACAGCTCCAGACCGCCCGGTGAGCCGGTCGGATGGTCGTTGAGCTCGGCCAGACCGGCCAGCTCCCCGTCCACCACCGGGCAGTGCATCACCGAACCGACCGGCGAGCGCGCCGAGGGGCAGCCCAACTCCTCGATGAGCGCGCGGCATTGGGCCGGATCGCCCGCGACGACCGCCTCCGTCGGCGTGTTGACGTGGGTCAGGAAGACGCGGTCGTGGCCGGCCAGCGCCCGGGTGATGCGGTCGGCGGACTCCAGCAGCACGAAGCTGCCCCACACCGCCTCGTCCGGGGTGTCCTCCGGCAGCTCCCACAGCTCCCGGACCGTCCGCCGGGGCCCGGTGAGCCGGTCGCGGAACAGCGGGGTCGCGCTGATCCGGTCGTCCCGGCGGGCCGAGCGCCGCCAGCCGCCGGTGGCGAACAGCATGCTGGACTCGCCCAGGCTGTAGCCGAACGCCCCGTGCGCCGGCACGCCGAGCAGCTCGCGCACCAGGTCGGTGTACAGGATCGCGAAGGTGGTGCCGGTGGCGAGCATGAACGGGATGTCCTCGCCCAGCCGTCCCTCCAGCGCCATCAACTCCCGCCGGTCGGGCGTGACCTGGGTACGCGGGTACAACTGGGCGGCGCGGAACATGCGGTCCGGGTCGCCCGCCTCCGCCTCGAAGCGGGTCAGCAGGGAGGGGAAGACACGGAAGAGGTCCTGGCCGAGGCCGGGGTACGAGTTGAAGGCGCCCGGGTAGACCAGGGCGACCTTCCCTTCGGGACCGATCGGCCGCGGCGCGAAGCAGCTGCCCGCCGGCGTGGTCCACTCCTCGCCCTTGTGGAACGCGTCGGTCAGATCCCGTGCCGCCAACTCCAGCTGCTGCCTCAGCTGTTCACGGTCCCGGCCGACCAGGACGACGCGCAGGGCGGCGCCGGGCAGCCGTTCGGCGGCGGCGCGGGCCAAGCGGTAGGGGTCGCCGCCGTCGGCCAGCAGCGCCAGGTGCCGGTCCACCTCGGCCAGCAGGCCGGCCAGGTCCGGCGCGCCCAGCGGCAGGAGCACCGGCGCGCAGGCCCGGCGCCAGTCGGACGGGACGGCGTCGCCGCGGGTGCGGTCGGCGGACAGCACCAGGTGGCCGTGGGCGCCGTCGGAGCCGATGACGTTCACCGCCGCGTACCGGCGCTTCGTGTCACCGCCGCGCAGCCACGGCCGGGACGCGTCCGGCACATGCAGGGCGGAGGCGGCGAACGCGTCGGCCAGCTCGGCGGCGGGCCTGCGCCAGCCGGGCGCCCCGGGCACCTGGCCGTGGTGCAGGCACAACACGGCCCGCAACAGCCCGGCCAGCGCCGAGGCGGCCTGCGTGTCCCCGAGCTGGGCCTTGGCGCTGCCGAGCGCGACGGCACCGCAGCCGGCCGGGTACACCCGTGCCAGCGCGGCCAGTTCGGCGCGGTCGCTGACCGGTGTACCGCCCGCGTGGGCCTCGACATAGCCCACGTCGCCCGGACCGATCCCGGCGGCGGCCAGCGCCTGCCCGGCTGCCTCGGCCAGCACGCTCTCGTCGGCCTCGGGCAGCACGCCGTCGACCGGAGCGCAGTGCCGTACGGCGATGGAGTCCACCCGTGCGTACGCGGGCCGCGCGCCCTGGCCCGGCCGGGTCACCACGACCGCGCCCGCGCCCTCGCCGATCCGCACGCCCTGCTGCCCGTCCCCGAAGCTCAGCCCCGCCCCGGCCACCGGCCGCGCGCCGCGCAGCAGCAGGCGTTCCGGGGATCCGGCCAGGTCGACGGCGCCGACCAGGACCGCCTCCACGGTCTCGTCGAGCAGCAGGAGTTGGGCGATCTGGAGGGCCTCGGCGCCGCCGGCGCCGTCGGAGGAGACGGTGAAGGAGGGGCCGGTCAGGTTCCACAGCGAGGAGATCCGCCCGGCCATGATGTTGCCGATGTAGCTGAGGACCTCGTTGGCGACGATCGGCTCGTGCACCGCGTCCCGGGCGATGTCCGCGAGCGCGGAGCGCTGCTCGTCGCTCGGGCGCAGCCCGGCCTCCTCGTAGGCACGGCGCAGGAAGTCGCCCAGGCCGTGGCGGGCCAGGTGCAGATGGGCGCTGGGCTCGATCTCCATCGCCACGACGACCGCGATCCGGCGCGGCGCGGGCGCCTTCTGACCGGGTGGTACGTCCCTGTCGTAGCCGGCGTCGCGCAGCGCCTCGTCGGCGACCTTGGACATGAGCGCGTGCTGGAGGTTGTAGTTGCGCAGGTCGGCCGGGGGGATGCGGTGATCGGCCGGGTCGAGCTCGACGCGGTCGACGAAACCGCCGTCCGGGAGGTGGTCCCGGTCGAGGCCCGCGCGTTCCAGGGTGCCGCCGGTGGTGTCCTCCAGGCCGCGCCAGCGCGGGGCGGGCAGGGGCTGGAAGGCGTCCGTGCCGTCGTGCAGGGCGCGTTCGAGGGCGGCGACGGAGTCCAGGGTGCCGAAGTGGGCGCCGAGGCCCACGACGTCGAGGACGGGCGGGACCACCACCGGCTCGGTGTGCTCCGCCTCGGTGTGCTGTGGCTGCGCGCCCTCCGGTTCGGCCCGCTGGGAGAGGACGACGTGGGCGTTCGTACCGCCGAAGCCGAAGGCGGACACGGCGGCGCGGCGGGGGCCCGGACGGCCGTCCGGCCAGTCGCGTCCCTCGCGGACCACGGGCAGGTCCTCGACGAGGGGCCGCTGCACACCGATCGTCGGCGGCATGTGACCGTGCCCCATCGCCAGGATCACTTTCAGCAGACTGCTCAGGCCCGCCACGGTGAGCAGATGGCCCAGGTTGCCCTTCACGGAGCCGAGCGGCGGCACCGCGCCCCGCTCACCGAACCAGGCGGCCACCGACTCGGCCTCCGTGCCGTCGCCGATGGGCGTGCCGGTGGCGTGGCACTCCAGGTAGTCCACCTGCTCGGGACCGAACCCGGCCTGCCGGTAGGCGAGTTCGTAGGAGCCGAGCTGCCCGGCCGGGTTGGGCACCAGCAGGTGGCGGCCGGCGCCGTCGTTGGACAGGCCGATGCCGTCGACCACCGCGTGGATGCGGTCGCCGTCGGCCAGGGCGTCCGCGAGACGCCGCACCGCGACCATGCCGGCGCCCTGGCCGGTCAGGATGCCGGTGGAGCGGCCGTCGAAGGGCTGGCTGACCCCGTTGCCGGGGTAGGCGTGCAGGTCCGAGAAGGAGAGGTGGATGAGCGTCGGGTCGGGGGCGCAGACACCGCCGGCCAGCACCAGGTCGGCCTGGCCGGTGGCGAGATGGTCGCAGGCCAGCTTCAGCGCGTACAGGGCCGAGGAACAGGCGGCGTCGAGGGCGTAGCGGGGGCCGCCGAGGCCGAGCGCGGCGGCCGTGACCCGGGCGGGGGCGCCGCTCACTCGGGCGTCGGCGGGGTGCACCGCGGCCGGGTCGAGCAGCGGGGCCGGGGCGGGCGCCGGGAGCCCGGACCCGCGCAGGCCCTCCAGGACGGCCTCCCGCACCAGGGGCAGGCTGATCCGGGCGGACGCCGGGGTGGGGAAGGAGTAGTCGCCCACCACCAGGCCGGTGCGGGCGAGGAGTTCGGGCCGGGCGGCGTGGCCGCTGTCGCGCAACGCCTCGCGGGCCACGTGCAGGGACCAGTGGAAGACGCGGTCGAGGCGGGTGAGGTCCTCGGCGCGGAGCAGGTAGCCGGTCGGGTCGAACTCGAAACCGGTGACGAACCCGCCGCGGACGCAGGTGATGGTGTGGTCGGGATCGGCGTCGCGGGGGTCCGGAGCCGGTCCGAAGACCTCCGGGCCGCCCTCGGTGCGACTGTCGACGCCGTCGCGCAGGTTCTTCCAGAACGCGTCGGGAGTGTCCGCCCCGGGGAAGAGGCAGGAGATTCCGACGATCGCGAACTTGGGCATGGCAGCTGTCTCCTCCAAGGTGCCGGGTCCCGGCGGGCGGGGA